>NC_019777.1 GCF_000317675.1 Cyanobacterium aponinum PCC 10605 | reverse complement strand
AATAATGAATAAAATAATCGGATTTTTCATCTTTATTTTCTGTGTTTATTCTGTCTTTGATGCTTTATCTAATTCCCCGTCAGAAGAATTCACTCAATATCAAATCAGTTCCGTTCATGATGGTGATACTATGCGTGTCCGCCGTCCTGAAAATGAAGAATTAAAGGTTCGTTTTGCTTGTATCGACGCCAGAGAAATCGGTCAACAAGGGGGACGGAGCGATCTAAATTTCCTTATTTCTCTCCTTCAAACTCATGATAACCGAGTTAAATTACAAATCATGGGAAAAGACCGTTTCGGACGCACCATCGCTGTTGTTTGGGCTGGGAATGTTTTAGTTCCTCTCGCCCAAGTAGAAGCTGGTCAAGCCTTTGTTTACCACCGCTATAAAGATGATTGTCCTTACTATCAAGAAATTAAAGAAGCAGAAGCGATCGCACAAAAGAATAAAGTAGGACTGTGGGGGGAAAAGATAGAGTACCCGTGGGAATGGCGAAGAAGAAATAAGAAATAAAAAAAGACCCAGAGAAATTCTAGGTCTAAAGGGTTCTAATGTCCTTCTTTTATTAACCATTCAATACAGCTTTTTATTACATCTCCATGACATTCTAATGGTTTACACCAACAACTTAAATAAATATCTTTACCCGCTTTTACTTCTTTGACTAACATCATCAATTCATTCCATACTTTTCCTTCTTTCTTTTTCACTTCTTTCCATAACCATTTTCTATATTTCTCTATTACTTCTTTTCTATCTCCATCTCTATTAATTTTAAATTTATTCCCTAATACACTACCTTCTAAGTTTCCAAAGTTTCTACCAATATAATATTCATTTACTAATCTTTTATATTTATTTATTTTAATTATTTTAATCATTTTTAATCCCTGAAAAAAACACCTTCTTTTAACGATAGTTTTATCAACAATATTTCCATAAAAAAAGCCCCTAATAGGGCTAATATCCGTTAAACTTCTATTTAAAATTCAGGACATTATTCACATAATTTATCCCAGAACAGATTAACTAACTCTGTCTCTCCTGCGACAATAAGACAGTCAGATAAACTGAGATAATAATTAATAGCTGAATTAAGATTAGAAAAAATATTTTTATTGATAATGAGCATTGTTTTTCTGAACAAAATCCTCTTTTAATTGTTCTAATGTTTGAATGCGACTTTCATTTTCACGAATAATGTCTCTCCATCCGTCACTGTTCATTTGTTTAATATATTTTTGAGTATTATTAATGATGCCAATGCGAATATTTATTAATTTTACAATTTCGTTTAGTTCCATTTTCTTTTCCTTAATTTAATTGACATATTCTCTAAGTGAAAACACTATGAACTCAGAACTACGAATTACGAACTAATAACATTAGAAGAATAAAAAAAGCCTCCCGAACTAAGAACTTAGCATCTCGACTACGCTCGATAACTGTTATAAGCTAGAAATTAGAAGCCTTATTGTCTCAGCTTTTGAAATAAAAAAAGCCCGAAGATTACTCTCCGAGCTAAAGTATTAATTAGAATTATTTAGCATTGGTTAATGCCTTTTTAGCTTTACCATTTAATTGACCGATTTCGATTTCTTCTTTATTTTCAGCACTTATTAATAAAGATTTCTCTTGATTAATTTCTAATCGAGAATCAGTACAATATCCCAATCCTTTCAACTGTTCTTCATGAATTTCTTTGGCGATAATTAAGGCTTTATTTTCTAATTCATTTTCAGCTTTACGACAACTGCTTTTGAGATAGTAATAAACACCGTATTTACATTCGTTTTGGGTCATTTCAAAGCGGAAAATATTCGTGAAAAATGCCTCTTTTGCTTTATTAATCGCAAACTCATTTGCATCTCCATTCATTCCTTCCGATACCCATTGGGTGAACGCTTCTCGACTAAATAATTCAATCAATGCTGATAATTTGTCTTTACTTTGACGATGAATTAAAAATGTCGATAATTCACTCGCATTATCAGGAAATTGAGTCTTCATTTCACCGGCTACTGGAATACCCCAAATTTCGGTAAATGGTTCGTTAATATAATTAGGCTCAAAAGTTAATACCTTCTTATCCACCCAACATAACGCCATTTCCACAAAATGACCTTTCGTTAATCCTTCTTTCTCCGCTTGACGAGAAGATTTTCCTTTCGTATCACCATGCACAAAACAACCATAATCTTTGGAACAATTCGCTCGATAACGAGATGGTATTTCTGGTATTCGGACAGCAAAGCCATTTTCCGTAATAATATTCATGTTTTTTTCCTCGATTAAGTTTCTATTTTTGGTTCACTTTCTTTTTCAAAAAAGCTAAACTTAACAAGTGAAAACATCCTGTAAATAACTACAAATTACAAACTATGAATTATAAGTTATAACTAATATCGATAATTGTATAATTTTTCTTATTAAATAATTTCGATAATATAAAAAAAAGAGGGTAAAACTACCCCCTAAAATAATATAAAGATACGATGATTATTTATCAATATAAACAGATAAATTTGGCACTAATTCCATCCCATTTTCCCGTTCAGTATTAAATCTTGTTTTCAAGTTAATTAACCGTTTATTTGTCATTAATTTCTCCTTCTCTGTTTCTAGTTGTGCGATCGTGTTATCTAGTTCAGCTAATTGAGTATCAAGATTAGATAATTGAGAGGAATGTTTTTGAGTTAAGAGTTGTAATTCAGCTTTAATATCTTCATCCAATCGTTTAAGAGTGGTATTATCTTTGATGGTGGGATATTGTTTGCGAAAAGTAACAGTTATTTTACCTTTATTCTTCTGAGAATAAACCACATTTTTACCATTAACAGTTTCTTCATTACCCATAATGTCTATGGCTTCTGATATTGCTAGAGGCATAATTTCTTGAATTAATTGCTCTAACTGATTTACTTTCTTTCTTAATTCAATTAATTCCTCTAATTTACTTTTATTTGAATTAGTTCTGACTTCTGAGTTCTGATTTCTGACTTTATGATGAGGTATATTTAACATTATTTTACTCCTTTTTGTTATGATAAAAAAAGAAATCAAGAGAGAAAATTCTCCCTTAATTCCTTCTCTAATTAACTCGCTATTGATAATTCAGAAGCTAATTGTTCAGTTCGATATTCCGCTTCTTTTATATACTCTGCTAAGGTGCGATCATTATATTTATACCATTCGATATTATCAGGTAATTCATCAATAAATTGTTCAATCCATTTGATAATCGCCTGTTGTAAGAGGGTGCGATCGCAATCAGTTAAACCGAGGTCAATTAAATCATCGGCAGATTGGATAACTGAGTCCGTGATGTCAACTTTCATAGGTATTTTTGTCCTAAAAAAACAACATCATCAACAAGTGAAAACATTATATAAACTATGAATTACGAACTTAAATAACCATAAAAATGGTCGATAAATTTCTTAGTACATTCAATGGCAATATCAAAATCTTGGCAACCAGAATTTTCACCGCAAATACATCGTGTAATCCCTGCTCGATAAATAATAGTTTCAAAGTAAAAATAAACTTTAAATTCTGACCAATTTTGGTTATATCTTTCTTGGTATAATTTAGTTACCCCTTCTCGAATTATTTGCCTTTTTTGTCGCTGATTGGCAACTATTTCCCAACCTTTATAAAATTCACTTTTAGTCTTGATAATTGGGTCTAAATTAAGTGATAATTGCATAAAACCTCCACTCAGAACTATGAACTACGAACTATGAACCTAAAAAACCTCCCCGAAGGGAGATTAATTAAATTAATATTTCGACCGGGCTTAGGTACAAGTATTTAGAAAAGATTAAGTGATAATTGACGAGATTTGATAGCATAAAATTCATAAGTTTTAGGATTAAATTGAACTACTCTTTTATGTTTCTTTAAAGCTAAATTTACAGTGTGAGCCGTTCCCCCTGAAACCGAATTATCATAAATAGCTAATAACATTTCTGATTTGTCAACCATATATTCATTTCGATGGTGCATAACACCGTGTTTATACTCGTTACTCAAAATAATTACGTTATCAGCTTTATCAATTAATCCTTTATGACGGGTGCGATCGTTTTCATTCCATAAACAAGTTTGGTCAGTGCAAGGAATAACGGCTATCCAACTTAACTTTCTTTCGGATAAAACTCTAGCGAAGAGAAAATCAGCTCCTCTCGACATTCCTACTAAAAACTTCTCAATTCCGCTTTCAACTGCTAAATTTATTAAATGATTAACAGCTTTACGATTCATGGAATTATCTACAATATAACGATGACCAGTAACAGATGCAAATTTCATAATTACCTCCAAAAAAAAGACTTCCCGAAGGAAGCTATAATCAATAAATGAAAATATTTAAAAAGAGATAAATTCAGGGCGATAATTAAGAATTAATCCCGTAAAATCTTCAAATATTTCAGTGAGTTGGTCACAATAAACATCATCAAAAGTTTTGACAGTTTCCCACTCCATTCCTTTCCTATTAAACTTATAAAATTCCATCTCATAAGTATCCATTCCGTAATCATATCGAATAGAGCAAAGAGTAGCTTTATGACACATTTTAAAATCAAATTTAATCATTGCCGTAGCATTATCATAAATGACTTTTTTTGTTCCTAACATAATTACTAATCTGTCAATAGTTCCACAGAATTGAGTAATCATAGTTTTAATCACATCGTTAGGTTTATTCATTAATTTTCCCTCTAATTTATTGAAAATTAAAATCATTAAATGAAAATATTTTTAGTTAAATATTAAATTTAATTGATAAGAAAATGAATCCTGAATATGAAAATTAGCCAACGAAAAATCATAGCAACGATAAAAAAAATCTTTTCCTGTTTTTCATTTTTTGATACTCTAATAAATTTCACTAATTTTTTCCTCCAAAAATAGTAATTAAAACTTCTTCATCGTTGAGAGAATAACCCGTTCCCATTCTTCCCCAAATATAAAGATTTTTAAACTTTACTACGGGCTGATGATGTGCCAATAATTGACGATATAACCATTCAGAAACTAGCCAATATCCTATCGTACTTTTAAATTCATTTTCTTCATAAATACCAAGAACAGGAGTTAATTCATCGTAATAATTAGGAATTAAAACATCTAACATTAAGACGGTAATATTAACTTTTATTTCCTCTTTTATCCGTAGAGTGATTTGAGTTTCCATAATTTACTTTTCTCTAAACAACATCATCAATAAGTGAAAACATTAATTCAAATAAAAAGTAAGAATATCCCTTCTACCCTTTGCCTTCTAATAAAAAAAAGCCCTCATAAGAGAGCTAATAGTCGAAAAATAATGTTCAAAATCAATATTTATAATCTTGAATAAATATCAAGAGCATTAATCATTAAAGTATCTAACTTTTCTAAATGTCGAACTTCAATAGGATCAAATAAATTAATTGAAACTGTCATATTTCCTTCTGTTAAAAACAACTGTCCTTGTGCTATACGATAAATCCGATTTGGCTTTTCCATTAACTCAGCACAACTTAAATTTAGTAAACGAAGTGTTTCCTCTCTATTATTTGTTGTTATCATTTTGTGACCTCTTTATTAAAAATATCATCTTCTTTAAGTGAAAACATTAATAATAAAAAAAGCTCTCCTATGAGAGCTAAAATTATGAAAATTTAATCAAAACCAATCATGTCAAACCAAAATGGTTGTTGTGCATCTTCGCTATCATTGATATACTCATAAAGATAATCAAATGCTTCCTGTGGTGTCTGATTGTTATTAAATAGATGCTCATAGCTACTGTTATATTTATCTAAAATACGTTGAGAAAAATATTTAGATAATTTTTTATTTACTGCGGCTTCCCATTGTAGATATTCCATTTGTCACTTCCTTAATAAGGGTATTTATAATTATTTCATCTTAAAAAATCATTTTGTACTAGTGAAAACATCAGATGAAATAGCCCTCCCGAAGGAGAGCATTCAGATTAAACAGTAATTACTTTAGTTTTCTTAATTCGCTCGATATTAGCTTTAGTACCTTTACTTTTGCCATCCCAAATAGCCAATCCATAATCAGCAATTTCAGACATCGCAATATCTTTGGCACTATAACTTCTACCTTTTACTTTGACAGTTTGGAAGCCGATATTATTTCGAGGTTTGTTGTTGATATGATAGACAGTTACATTCTGATAATTATGATTATATAAATATTCTTGTATTAATTTATCAACACCGGAACAATCACCGACTACAACATCAAAACCCAAGTCCATAATTTTATTTAAACTATCAAGAGCAGGAGATGGTAATTCACTAACAGAACGAGAACCAGAAATCATTACAATAGTCATAATTTAAACTGATAAACAACATACTCTCTTAACGAAAGTTTCCCTCACAAGTAAGATGTAAATATTAACAGTGAGGAATGATTTAAAATTTCTGTAATAATCTAAATTAACTCAGAATAATCTCGGAAATAAAGCCATTCTCCGTTATATCGAATTTTAAATCTTCTTAATAGATAATGAATCCTTTTTTCCACAAATTTTTCTGTTATCTTTCCGTGCGATCGCATAGTGCCACTTCTTGGTCAGCTACGCTGTGCCTTTGGCATCGATAATCAAAAGTTCTAATTAATTTCAGTGTTTGAGGATGACCAGTTTAAAGTTATTTTAAACGTTTATAAGGATTTTTACTAATTCCTATTTTGTATTTATCTCCATCAGATATTAAATAAATTGTCATAAAAAAAACTCCCCGTGTAGGAGAGTTAATAAGTTTAATTATTTTGACTAAATAATAATTTCAGCCAATCTTCTAGGAATATAAATATGATGATTAAACTTGTCGCAGAGTGCAATTTTGCCCAAAGTTTCCATTCCTTCCAGAGTAATAAAACCACCATCTTCATCTAAGGTTACATAAGGTTTTAAGTCGGGATGTAATAATATCCAATCGACATTGTTGCATCCACGAGCATCGAGATACCACGTGTTATTGTGAGATTTGTAGATATTAAGATTAATCATTTATTTTACCTCCGTTGAATAACAAAATAATTATTCAGAACATTACGAATATCTTTAATTCTTAAAGACACAAGATTAATACAAGAACGTCCATAACCTCGCCAAATTCCTGTTTGATAAAGATGTAAACAAGCATAAAATCCAAAACTTGGTAAGATTAATTGTTCATTACATTTAATTCCCGTTAAACAGCTTCGGTATTCTTTTACTGGTTTTCCTATTTGTGCGATCGAACTCTTATTAATTAACCAAAAATCAGCTTCAGGAAAGTTATTATTAATTTGAAATAGTTGCATAATTCATGACTGAATAAACATCATGAACTGCAAGTGAAAACATTAATTTCTCTTTTCTGTGAATAAAAAAAAGCCCTCATAAAGAGAGCTAAAAATTATTAATTACCAAGGAATATCATCAAGGAAAACTGGTGGATTATCGAATCGCCAATTAATATAATCGACAATTTCATTACCATAAAGCCAACTACCACTTTCGATATTCCATATTTGTTTGTCTTCTTTATCTTGTTCTAAAATTTCGATAATTTTGCCATTAATTACTAATTCAATTTTCATGATTTTGCTTTTAAAAACAACATAATTTTTTAACGAAAGTTCTCTTAACGAGTTGAATAAAAAAAGCCCTAATCTTATGACTAGAGCTAAACACAAATCAAAAACAACTAATTTAGAAAGGAATATTTCCTAACGCTTCTATTGGTTGCTGATTTTGATTATTATTATTTTGATTTCGATTACGATAATATTCACTACGAACCCCTGCTAAATCTGCTTGAGTATATCTAAGTTCCGCCATAAATTTATTTAATTCAGCTAAACTCATTTTATGAATTTCATGATTAACCCATTCTTCTTTGAAAAGCTCATATAAGTCTAAACCTTTCACTTCGGAATCACGATTTTCATTCTTGTACTCTTGCCAAGCAATGATACGAAGACCATCGATTAATTGGCTTAAGATTTTTGTGTTACGATTCGGAATATTAATAGCCATAATTATGACCTCAAAAAACAACACACTCTTTTGGCGAAAGCTCCCTCACCCATGTGTTTTGAGTTGGTTTTTCTGATATTTATAATTTATATGAGGTGTATAGCAAATTCAGAAAATAAAGAGATGATCCACATTGAATAAGTGCGATCGATTAAAAAGAAATAAAAAAAGCCCTAGTATGATACTAGAGCCGCAGTTCTTATTCGTTAATATATTCTGGTTCTATTTCGACTGGTAAACAATAGCTGGTTGCTTCAGTATTCCACCATGCAATAGGGAATCTTTCAAAAGTAAACCAATAATCAGTTTTGCAATTTTCTCTCTCATATTTAAGATATTCAAGATGTTCGAGATATTCAAGATCTTCGTCTTCGTAGATGGGTCGATCACCCTGATAAAATAATACTGAAGGCATAGTATTTTCCTTTTGAAAACAACACTCTCTCTTAACGAAAGTTCCTTGACCGATTCGCATTAAAAAAAGCCCTCAAATTGAGGACTAAAGTATCAGAAGTTAAACTATTAAATTTGAGTTGCAATTAAGTCTAAAACATGATCTGCATTGAGATTTCTTACTTTCATTTCATAACGAAATTTTCCCTTTACTCTCATCTTTGCTCTTTTTTCTTCATTTTCACGAACATAACCACCCATTTCATTTATTAACTCTAAATATTTCTGTTGGATGCGATCGCTGTTAAACCCTATATAGGTAATAAAACTTTTAAAACCAGACTCAGATTCGTGAATTTCTTGCCAATGAAATTGATTGCTAAAAGTACCAACAATAGAGATACGATTAGACAATTTAACGAGAAGATAATTTCCATGTTCAGATTGTTCGATAACTTCGCCTTTTATTCCAGCAAAAGTAATTTTATTCATGATAATTATTTTTTATTTTAAACAACATAATCTAAAGGTGAAAACATTTCCGATAAAATTGAAATTATTTAATTTTTCATTAATAGCTGTTGATATAATAAAAATATTATAAAAGATTAATATAAATAAAATAATGAATATTTATTTAGAAAAAGATATATTCAAGATAAATGATTTTATTCCTAGTTTAATTAAAGGGTCATCAAATTTTTTTTATAAGTTATCTCCCATTGCAATTATCCAAACATTACCACCGATAGCATTCCTTAATAGTGTTATGGAAAATGCTGATATAATTGATATATTAATTAATATACCTAGAATATTTTTAAAGTCAATACATAGTATAAATAGAGCATTTAATTCGGAAACTTATGATAATTTATATACGAGGGGTAGTCAATTATTAAATGGTTTAGAAGACGAAACTTCTTTATACCAAAATGTCGTAAAAGCCTATAATAATACCCTTGATATAAAATATCTGGAAACAGTAATTAACCAAACTCAACCACCAATAAATGGTAATTTGGGGCAAAGTCCTTCCCTATTAATGAACCAATGGCAAGAAGAATCTGTACAACTCCTCTTTGATACTTTTAATAGATTAAAAGATGCAATCTCCCAATTAAAAGGAAAGCTAAGAAGAACAGCTCAAAATGCGTTTTACAGAGTTAGAAAAACCCTAGAAAAAGTAAGTAGATTAATCGGATTTAGTTTTAATGGTAATAATAGTCGAGAGTTAAAAAACTTTATCCTTAATCCTTTACGAATTACGAACTATGAACTACAAACTACGAATTACGAATTAAGAAGTAGAAATGGATTAACGTTAACTAATCCGAGTATGGTGGCAATAGTAGATATTCTCAATGAAATAGCTCAGTTTTTCTTACAATCATTCCTTTTTGCTCCTGTTTCCCGCAATTTACTCCCTGCTTTATCCCATACTGTTACTTCTATCGTACTCAAGTATTTAGGAAGTGGAGGTGCGATCGCATCAAATTATTTTGCAGGTCATGTGTTAAGAGCGAATGCGGGGGTTTTACCAGTAGTATTTAGAGCAACGGGGATGGGTGGCATGGCATGGACTTTTTTATCAGCGTTTGCCCCTTGGATTATTATTGCGGCGGTAATTATTATCATCGGCATCAGAAGTAATCAAAAATTGGGAGAGCATTTATATTTATTCGGAATGGGGGGAGAAATGCCAGATATGAGTTATTTAATATTAGAGAATAGTAATAATAAAGAAATATATGAGACTATTGTTAATCAAGGAGAAAAGATGAAAATGGAAAGTGGGAAAAATTATCCCCATTTATACGGGTTTTCGGTGTATGAGGATAAAGTAGTCTATGGTGTAGATGTTGCAAATGAACAACGGATATTAACAAAATTAGAAACAGAAATGAATTTTTCCCCTTATGTAAGTCTAATAGATAATTTCTTTACAAACGATTAGAACAAAGCAAAGAAATAAAAAATAATTCATAGTTCATATTTAATACGATTTTTCCTCAATCCTAATTTATTAGCTTGAACATAAACACTACGAAGACTCCGATTTAATCTTTTTGCCAGTAGTTTTGCAGGAGTATGAAAATAGTTTGCCCTCAGAATTTCATTTTCTTTTTCTGTCCATCGAGAAGGCGGTAAATTATAGTAGTGGGTAAAGCAACGAATGGAATTATATGATCGACCTAATTTATTAGCAATTTCTGCCACCGTTTTATGTTGTTTTTTGAGACTAATGATTAATTCCATCTCCGCTATAGTGATTGATTTATGATGATTTTTCGGTATCACTTTAGTTCCAGTTCAAAATTAAAAGTTAAAAGTAAGATGAATTAACTTAAAAATAATTTTTTTTCAGCTTTTCTTCTCCTTTTCAATCCTTCTAATATCCTATTTCCGGCTCGATTCCATCTCAATAATTGATTGGCAGCTTCTTGATAATTTCCCTGATTTAAGACTCTCAATAAGGTACTACCCCTAAAAGCAGTCACCCCAACATTAAATGTGAAACTCACCAACGCACTGAATTGATTATCATTTACTGGTACTGTAATAAGACGATCACACTCTTTAGCAAAAGTATCAACAGTAATCTTAAATAATTCTTCAGCTTCAGAATGACTTATGGTATCCCCCAATTTAACTTTTCGCCCATCAGGATAAAAAGTATTACCATAACCTATTGTTGGCACACCAGCAGGACATAAATAAGCATTACGTCTAAAGACTTCAAACTCTTTAATTAATTCCATTCCCGCCTGATTAACTTGTCTCTGTTTCGGCTTAAATTGCAGTAGCTTTTTAATAGTAGTTTTTCCGATCAGATTAGGATGCTCTAAGTAATTTTGTTTCTTAAAACTATTGAAGGCTTTAGTAGTGCGATCGCCCAAAATACCATCAACAATTAAAGCGTAGCCACAATTATTCAATAAAAGTTGTAATTCTCTAATTTGTTCAGAAGATAATTCCGATAAATGTTTAGTAATTTTAAGCTGTTTTAAACTCATAATTTATTCTTTCAATTGTCGAATTAAATAACCTAAATAACCAGAGATAAATATTTTCAGAAGTTCTGCCACTAATGCTTGAGTTTCGATAGATTTCTCAAAGAGAATTGAAATTAATAAAATCGATAAAGCATAAAAAATAAGCCATTCAATTTTCATTTATCATGGGGAGATAAACTATCAACGGATTTTTGTAGATTGTCTAATTTTTGATGGAAGTTATCGTTACTATGATGACTATATTCATCAGAAATATTTATTTTTTCTTTTAATTCCTCATGTTCAGTTTCTAGTTCATTTAATTGTGTTTTTACATTTGCTATTTGTTCTAAAAATATCTGATTCATTGCCGCCATTTTTGTGTCGATTAAAATATTCTGATGGTCGTAATTATTTTTGATTAGATTAATCTCATTATTAATTTTGTTGAGGTTACTATTAATTTTTTCATAGAATATAGTCCTTGATTCCTCATTCTTTTTCATAAATCTATTCATGGAATCTTTAGTTGCAAGAAGAATCTCGTCTTTGAGAGAATCTAATTTTTTATTTAGTTGATTAACAAGAAACTTAATCATTGAATAAATCAGTGTAACTATAAAAGAAATAATAGCGATAATAGCTTCAATTTTATCTAGTTTCATAAATTATTCCGACAAATTTTAACTATTCATTATAGACAATAAAAAAAAATAAATAATTAATTACTATACTAAGATTAAGTACAACAAATTAACAATAAAATGAGTAAAGGAATTGCTTTACATATAGGCATAAACAAGGTAGATAATGAATATTATGGAGTAGAAATACCTCCATTATTAGCCTGTGAAAATGATGCAATAGAATGGGAAAAAATTAGCCAGTCAAAAGGCTTCAATTCTCAAGTATTATTATCATCATCAGCAACGGCGGATAACATTATTAAACAAATAAAAAATAGTGCTAAACAGTTAAAATCTGGAGATGTATTCTTTTTAACTTATAGTGGTCATGGTAGCCAAATTCCCGACTTAAATCATGATGAAGAAGATAGTTTAGATGAATGTTGGATAGCCTATGATAAACCAATATTAGATGATGAATTAGAAATATTATGGACTAAGTTTAATGAAGGAGTAAAAATAGTTTTAATTTCAGATTCTTGTCATTCTGGCACAATGGTAAAGTCATTGAAAAGAAGAAAAATATTACATCCTCGTAATTTATCATTTACTGTCAGAAATCAAATTTGGTCTGACCATAAAAAATATAATAAACTAATCAAAAAATTAGACAAATTAGCTGATAAAAAAGGTAATTTAGAATTAAAAGCAAATATTATTTGTTTATCTGCCTGTCAAGATTATCAATTGGCATTCGAGGGTGAAAATCACGGTTTATTCACAGAGTGTTTATTAAAGATAATTCATCAGAATGAAAAACCAAAATGGGGACAAAAACCAAAACGATTAACGGCCAATTATTTGATAAATACTGCAAAAAAAATGCTCAAGGGGAAACAAATTCCTATGTATTATAAATCAGATAATATCACTCGTACTTATTTATTACAAGAAATTTTTTCTTTAACAAACTAATGAGTAAATACGGAATTTTTACAGAAGAAAATGATAGTGAGTATTATTTTCAAATAGTAAAACCGAGTAATGGTGAAAAAAAAGAAATTATTACCATTGAAAAACTGGATATGCGTTATCCCCCCAAATTCCAAATTGAAGGCATATTGAAAGAGGGTTTGGGCGATTTACTTATCTTTATTCCTTTTCCATTTTAAACTCACCTCTTTTATGAACTAAGAACTATGCTGTGTCTAAAAAATTATCTCAATTTATTATCAAAGGAGAAAAATAGATGAATACATTATTAACAGCAGAAAATAAAACCGATATTAATATTATCAATAATGCTTATTTTAATAATCAATTACCTTTAGAAAAATATGGTCAAGAAGCAGATATTGTTCGATTTGATATTAATGGGTTATTGCTAATTAGTATTAATGTAAAAAATGCTAATAATCTAACTTTATTATTATTTGATAACCAAGAAATATCAGAAGTAAAAGTAAAAGAAGGGATTAATCAAATTTACTGTCAAATAAAGTCTAATTCGTGGGGCTTCATCCTTTTTCCTATTGAGACAAAAGATATTAGTACCGTCAATATTGAACAAATCAATATAATTCCTTCTCCTCCTCATCCTGTCAGTTATTGGACGATTGGGAATGTAAATATTGATATTATTAATCGTATTTTAACTCTGAGTACCAATAAAGGAAGACCGATTTCTGTTGTCGGTAATGAGTTATTTAATGATCGTGATTATCTGCGAGATTATGGAGTTGAAGCCAGTGCTTTTGTCTTAAATAATTTACCCATAGGAGTTTATAATTTCCGAGTAGATTTAGCAAGAAAAGACAGTAATGAAAATGATTTATTATTGGCTTATAACGGAGAAAAATTAGTTACTATTACGGATAGTAATACTGAGTCAAAAACTGTTGAGGTAGAGGTAATTTATGGTTATATTTATCTAATTGCGATCGACTCTAATAAACGGAGTGGAATTACAGAATTTATCATCAGTGAAGTAAACCGAGTCAAAGATTTAGACTTTATTCCCCCCCAACCACTGTCATTAATACCAGATGAATCCCTGGGTAGAGTAATAGCGAATCGTAGATCCGCTGTTATTTCTACTGGTACAAATAGTCGTAGTATTAGTACAATCATTTCTGATTTAAGTTTAGAAGAAAAAGAAGTACCTGCTTATATACAAGAAGAATTAACAGTATTAAAGAATTTATTAGTGTCGAACTTTACTGAAGGTAGTTATGCAGTATGGAATTTAGAACAAGGACAATATCGACTGAAATGGCGATTAAAAACCACGGATAAAACTAACTTTGATTCAGTATATCTCTATGATGGTGAAACATTGGAATTATTAACGACGACGACCAATGCCACTATTCAATACTCTGCCACTCAATGGACTAGCCCTGAAACAACTACGGATATAAATATTCAGGGGAATAAATTAGCAATTATTGTACTTGATGAGCAGAGTAAGACTAGCACCACTAATTTTGAAATCGTTAGCTTAGAAAAAATTGAAACCAGTAAATCCTTTCTCATTGATACTGCTCAAGGGATTAATAGTGGTGAGATTAATTTTTCATTGGGGGCTGATTTTACTGTTTTTCATACTCTTATTAAGTGCGATCGACCTCAAGAATTAACGATTGAGATAGATAAACCAGTAATTATAGAGATTACCAATAGTGATTTAGAAGTGGTTTGTAGCAGAGAATATGTGAGTGGATTAGTAATTTGTTTAGAAATGGGAGAATATGCCCTTAATCTTTATACAGAGTCAACAATAGAAGAAGATTATCAATTAAATATCAGTACGACGGATTTTAATGAATTTGAACCTATTTATAGTGAACCACCCTACCCCATCGCTCCAACGTTGAGAAATTTAGGAGATGATTTTGCCACTGCTTTTGATTTTGGTGTGCTAAAACCGTGGGAAACCGATGGAAATACGGGACAAACTTGGCAAATGGGTTATGTTTATGCTACCGCTCATTTAGGACATAGTACCATCGAAAATAACATCAAAAAAGGATTGATAGATGTTTGTACTTTTACCTTGGAAGAAACTAGCTATCTTAATTTATTTCATCGTGGGGTAATGGTCACGATTATTGATGAAAATGGTATTATTGCCCATAGTAATAACAATGAGACAGGACAACTACAAGCAACCTTAGAAACAGGAAAATATTATCTGCAATTTGCCACGAATAATCCTGAATTATCCAATTATAGTGTGTCTATTTATTTATCTAATTCTGACCCTAATTATGCTGATTAATTAATACCTGAGTTCAATTTATGACAACGAGATTTTCTAATGAACTATATTTTACCGATGGTAGTATCGGTGAGCTAAAAACCGTCACTACATGGAATGTTTGGGATTGTGCATCCATGCAATGGACAGGGAGTCCTCCTGTTGTTCTACGCAATATTTTATTAGCTGGATTGCATCCCCGTTTGTTAATGGCGATTGGAGAGATTCAAAAGACGGATACAAACCCAAATTTGCTAAATCCTTTTGTACCGTCTAATTATCCGAAACAATATTTGGACTTAGCCAGTAATTCTCGTACTCACGGACGTTTTACTTTCAATCAAAACCCCATTGGAAGTTATTATTATGGTGAAGATTGGAAACGCATTATTTATGGTTCAATCGTCCATACTGGGTGTAAGAAATTAATTTATAAAGACATTTATTATCTAGTGGTTGATGATGAAAACCGTGATGAAAATGGCGATTATATGGACGATCCTGTCAATAATTATCATTGGTTTACGGGTGATTCCCATGCCAAAGCTAGTGCTGAGTTAATGGAGTTATTAGGACTTCCTAGAGATAAAGATGGTGTTATTAATCATATTGGTGGTTTTGTTGATGTTCGCAAACCAATACAATTTCGTGCCGCTTTTTTTGGTAAATGGGTAGGAAAAGGAACGATCGCACATAATCCAGTTTTAGATATTACTTATGATGGGAGTATTATTCAGGGATTAGAAGAGGAAGCCAAAATTGATTTAGTCATACCATTATCATCATTGAAGGGGAATAAACCGAAGTTAGGGGTGCATAAAGGGAAAATATTGATGGGCTTGGTATTTGAAGCAGAGAAAAGGAAAGCAAAACCGGGGTGGATGTTATTTCATATCAAATCCGTTTAATTAGCCACACTAAAAGATATTAATTAGGCCACCAATAAAAATTGGCTATTCCTTTAACTATTTCTTTTTCTTCCATAATTTTTTTGCATCTACTAATAACTACCTCTTCTAACTCTTCTAAATTTTTAAATGTCCTATTAGCGATGGCCTCATTTATTAATGGCCACAAACGTTCTGCCGGTTGTAATTCTGGAGAGTGAGAAGGCATCAGCATAACGTGGATTCCCTCTGGTATTTCCGTCGTTTCTTTAATCGGATGCCAACCAGCTTGATCCATTGCTAAAATCACCCTTTTGTTTTTACCTATTTCATAGTGCTGTGCAAAATCTTTTAAGACTCGATTAAACAATTCAGTATTTACATATGGTAGTAGCCACCAATATGTCTCTCCTGTATTTGGTTCCACAAAGCCATATAACCACAACCATTGAAAACGCCAATTGACCGTAGCTATCGGTTGATAACCTTTTTCTACCCATACTCTTCTCAATACTGGTTTGAGTCCTAAACGATGCTCATCCTCAGCCCACACTTGAACGTCCGCGTCGGGATATTCTTGTTGAATCTTTTTTTTTTTTCTGCTAGTTGATTTTTCCATTCATTTTGTTCAAGGCAGCTAGAATTTTGATGATTTGGACGAGGACATCGGAGACGATATTCTAATCCTTTAAGATATTCCCATCCTCTTTGAGGAGAAATAGTACGATCTAGAAGTTGAGTGAGCCATTTTGCGACTTTGACACCATTCCAAAGTCCTTGATCATCGGGGGGTGATTGTAATCTTTGATATAGCAGAGCTAATTGTTGATCGTCTAATAACGGTTTTCTACCCCGATTATGTTGTCTTTGATCCCCCAACATTTTTGCACCCGAACGATTATAACTACGAACAAGTTCGTAAATCCAACTTAAGCTATATCCTGTAACGTGGGAAACATAAGAGGTTCGTTTCCCTTGTGCTAATAACCAAATCACTTGGTAGTGAATTTTTTCAATCCCTTGTTTGGCTTTTCGATACCCTTGTTCTAATTCTTGTAAACTTAAATGGGGTTCAATTTTGATTCTTGAAGGCATTGGTCAAAATCTACGACAACAAATATACATCCTCTTGATTATACCATGTGCAATTAAGCGGATTTGATATCAGTGGTTTAATTTTGAGGTTTTGCAAAAAGATAAAATTATCGAAAGAATGATTAAGAAAGCAGAAGAGTTAAACCAAGCCTATAACAACATTATTCGATTAGCAGAAGTATTGAGAATTGAACAGGAAGACGCAGAAGCAGAATTAGACGAAGGCGATGAGATTCAGTCCATTGCTGAATATGAAAATACTATGGTTCGTATTATTAGGGCAGATAAAAAAGGAGTTTTATTATTACATCCCTATGTAGTTAGGCGAGTCAAAGAAAGAATGCAATCGGTATGGTTAAATTTAGCAAAGTCGGCTGGAGTAAGATTTTTCTCAGTTATGACTCAACCTGATGAAAGTTTAGCTCATTATCATGTGGTACTCCCTAATGGACGGATTCAGGGTAGAAAGGTATTTTGTGCACCTGATTTTAGAGAAGGAGAATACATCGTCTTTTGTAACCCGATGAGGCATTGGGGGGATTGTCAATTATGGGAAAATCGTCATGAGGGTGATTTTGTTAATGCTGAAGGAATTATGGCGGCTCCCCGTTTACTATTACTTTCTCTTGGGAGAGATACCGATGGTGATTTTGTCCAATTAATTAAATCCTCTGCTTATCCTGCTATGAGAGAGGCGATCGCTCGTTTTGATGAATCACCAGTAGTGGAGAAGTTACCTAAAGTACCATTGAAAGGTGATTTAAGAGAAGTTGCGATTGGGAGTATGAATGATTTAACGGGAGTCGTCGCAAGTTTATTAGGAAGAGCAAGAGGTGCAGGAGTAGAATATCACATATTAGAAATTCCTAATTTACAGGGTAAAAAAGAAGAAAGAAGAATTATTGATTTTCTCTCCCAAGAATTACAAATAGCGGTAGATAGTATTAAATCAGCTTACCCAAATAATACAACAGGATTAGATGTAGTAAAAAAATATTTGGATATGATTAAAGCAGATATTCCGTGGCTATCTGATTTCAAAAATCCCGATTGTTATAAAATACGTTCTTGTGAAGTAATTGCCGAAGCAACGGATACCATTAGTCGATTAGTCAAAACCGTTAATAGTTATTGGACTGCTCCTGACTTACAAGTAGCATCTAAACCCAGAAATTATCGAGATGTATTATTTAATGATGTATCCGTTGATGATTTCCAAATGGATTATGCGATGAATATTAGAAAATTATATCGTCAACAAATAGCTCAAGCGGTACGTTGGAAGGATGAAAATGAGGGAGATACTACTCAAATTAGACAAGTAGCTGAGTCCACTAAAGCAATGAAACCGATAATTTTGGAAACAAAGGGAAAGAATGGGGAACTATTCTCAACTGAGTCATGGGTAGCCTCATTTTGGAGAGTAGCCCACGAAGCTGATACGGGAGATGCAGGATTAGTATTCATGTTATTTGCGGATGAAATTATTGATGCTCTAACAGATATTCAAGGAAAGTCAGCCGATATGATCATTGCCTATGGCTGTCAACATGGGAAATGGGTAACACCCGGATGGCGATGGGAAGGGCAAACAGTACAAGTAAGGGCTTATATTCTCAATCTTTCGGGAAAACAATATCTGTCTCTGGAAATGAGCAGTTCACTAGCAACTAATTTAGTTGGGTTTCATCATCTGGGTATTATCGGGGAAAAGTATCGGGGAAAAGTGGCGATAGGAGAAACAAAAACCATGAGGATATTCACGACAAAGATGAAAAATAATTTGATGAGTGAAGCAACATTATTTGACCCTGATGTTTATACCGATGATGATATTCAAAATGTGCTTGATCCTCAATGGTGGGTGAAACAGTAAATTAACCATTAACTAAAGTGGGTTCAATCCATCTTAATTTACGTTTTGGGTTCTCTTTCTTTCTTTTTTATAATGAGAACTTTTACCTATAATTAGAGGAGATCTCACCTAATAAAATATTAATAAACAGTTCATGGCAACCAATGTTTGAATATCCTACCCTATTCTAAATTGATCTGAATATTGGACTTCTCTACATAAAAAGGATTATATCTATCTGCCTCACTAGCATAACCAACATACCATATTTGACCAGACCTAGTTTTTACAAAACCGTGAAGAAAGATTGATTGATTATTTGTTAATTTTTGTCTGACAGGATAATTTGTTCCTGCTCCATCAAAAGCATTTGTTGCCCTGACAATATTTGCAGAACTATCCTGCGGGTTAATTTTGAGGTTATGTTTAGTATCTAATAAATAACCTACGTTATATTTTTCACCGTTAAATACCCATACAGGATTAATTCTTTCATTGGGAGAGGCACTAAGATCTTTCCAACCTCTGGTCGTAGTATTTCTTTCTGTTACCCCGTTCCCCGTAAAACTGAGTACTTCTCGCCATTTTCCATTAAGATAACTATAAACACTGGTTGCACACCCTGCACTACCACACCACTTACGGTTACTATTAACAACCAATATTTCTGGAATTTTATCGTTATTCAAATCTATTTTTCTTGTCCAGATGTTATCAGTAGAAGATTCAGGATAAAAATTGTCCTTAACAAACTTAGCATCTATGCCACCTTGTTTATATAGTGAAGGGGCTGGAAAAGATCTTGACGGTTCTGTAATAAAATTCAATCCTATAATTACCAAAAAAAGCAAATCACTTAACTTTATTGTATTTAACCACATATCTCAATGCTCGATTATTATAAGAACAATGCAATTAAATACTATCATAATACTGTGAATATTTACATGAGAAGTATTTACAGAGAGTTTCTGAGTTTATTGCCGAAGCATTGTAAAATAGTAGATTTAGGCGGTGGTTCAGGAAGAGATACTCCTTATTTTCTGAAGCAGGGTTATCAGGTAACAGCCGTTGATGGTTCAGCAGAGATGGTCAAACTAAGTTCTGAATTAACAGGACAATCAACTTTCTTAATGACTTTTGACGAATTAAACTATGATAACTATTTTGATGGTGTTTGGGCTTGTGCTTCTTTACTTCATGTTCCTCGTACTAAAATATCTACTATTCTCTCTCTGATTATCAATGCTCTCAAATTTCAGGGAATCCTATACTTATCCTTTAAGTACGGCACGGAGGAAAGAATCGAGGCTAATCGCTTTTTCTGTGATTATAATGAGCAATTATTAGCTGATTTACTCACAGACTTAGACATTATCAACATCTAGTTAACGGAAGATAACACTAGACCTCTACAATGGATTAATGGATTAGCTAGAAAACCTTAATCTACGATTACCTCCCCCCCTATTTCTTCTACTAACTGTTGAGCTAAAGATTTACTTTCCACTCTATACAACCCTTAATTTAATGATTATAAATAGTTTTCTTTTCTCTTATTTTTCTTTATTTTGTTTACTAAACCAATACGAAACACGACAATGAAGTTAACCTTAAAAAAATATTTATCATATTCTTTTTTTTCTATTATATTATTTTCTCTAGTTTTGTCTATATATAAATCATCTCCTAGATTTGTTTATGCTGAGGAAATTAGTTTTTTTCGTGCCTCTCCCCGTTTAGCAAGAACACATACGACTTTTACTTTACCTAATGTTATTTCAACCTATATTTTTGAAATTGAAATACCTCAAAATGCAGTAAATTCCTTGCAAAAGATTGTTATTAATCAGCAAACAAATATGGAAACTATAGATTTTTTCCCAGACCAAACAAAGGCTTTTATCATTAATAATAATCAACAAAAAATTAATGTTACAGCAATAAATAATCTTAGTGATAATAAAAATGAACTTATTATTGAATTAGAACCAAGTATTCCATCAGGAAATACATTAAAACTAGAAGTAAAAACTCGTAATCCTCTTTATGGGGGTATTTATCAATATGGTGTCACAACATATCCACAAGGGAACAATCCTCGTGGTTTATATCTGGGTATTGCAAGATTTCATTTTGACCAACCGGGGGGAAGATTTTAACAATTCATTAAATTAATGATTGATATGACGATTTCTATTTTATTTATACTATTCCTTTTGCCATAAATGTAAAATTAATGTTGATTGATCTACTTTTATATTAAATCCAAAATAAATTGTGACAATTGTGATACTTGAGTAAAAATGTAATCGGCATTAATATTTTGATTGACTTTTGTTAACCCCCAAGTGGCATACACAGATAAAATTCCTGCCTGACTAGATGCAATAATATCATCTTCTTGAACACCTACATAAATAACAGAATTTGCCTCACCTGATAATTGTTGTATTGCTTTATATAGTGACTCAGGATGTGGTTTATGATATACCGTATCATGATAAGCGACTATACTGTCTATCTGCCATCCCCAATAATTAATTACTTTTAAACAATAATTTTTAGGACTTGAGGTTACAATCCCTATTTTTAGATTATTTGACTTTAAATTATACAATAATTCATTGATACCGTTATAAGGTAATAATTGGGGGATTAAATCATACACTTTAGACCATTCTCTATTTTTACGATAAATTTCTGCTTGTCGAGAATCAATTAATGTTTGGTCAAAGTCAAATTTAAAAGTCTTGTCTAGTATGCTATCGAGGCTCACAACGCATTTACTTAATTTGAGGTCATTTTGGTTGAGGGTCGCAGTTATATGATGATTGATTTAGGGGGATTTGTCAGTTCCGAACTTTGCCCCCATATCTCCATCTGTTTCAAAGTATGAGCAGAAATTGGATAAAATCTCAAATTGTCTTCATTTTCTTTAAAAACTTTTTTTAATCTTTTTCTCAATTCTTTATATTGTTTTGCATTTAACACAGACTCAAACACACTATATTGAACTCTTGAGCCATAGCCTTCAAGAATATCTGCAATTTTTTTTCTTCTTTTGTCATCAGGAATATCATAACAAATTAGGTAAAATAGCATTATTTTTATCTTAATAAATAGGGTTCGTAGGTGTTAGCTGGACTATAAAAAAATTGTTTTATTTTTTTCACCTGTTGCATTAATAAATCCCATCTTGGTTCTTTATAGCCCTGTTCATTTGTGATCATTTCCTCCATTCTGGTCACAAATGCCTGTAAATATTTTCTTCTACCATTATCATTAAGATAACAACCACCATTGCGAAAAACAAAATCTTCCTCGGCATTAATGATATTTTTATTAACTAAATAAAGAATTAAAGAGTCAACAATTCCAGCCCTAAATTCTTCAATTAAATCTGATGTTAAAGCCGCATGGCGATCGCTACTTTGATGTAAACAACCGTAGTAAGGATCTAAGCCTTGTAATTCAATAAGGGCAAATAAATGATTCCATAATACTTGATAACCAAAACTAAGAAGAGCGTTAACTTGATTACCAGGAGGGCGACGAGAGCGAGAATAAAAGATAAAACTAGGGTTATTAAAACACTGCCCAAAGGCAGAGAAATAACTAGCGGCACTAGCACCTTCATAACCAAATAGTTTCTCAATACTATCGGCTTTTTCAGCCTGTTGGCAAAGATAATTTAAACTATCGATTGTTTGTTGTAATTCAAGATTTTCTTTTCTTCTTTGCTGTCTTTGCAGGATGGTTTTTGAGTTCTTAATTTTAGCAGAAACAATATTTCTTGCGACTATTAATTGATCGTAAAATTCCAGTTGTTGTTGATAACGAGATAATTGGCGATAACCTCTTTCAATAGCAATTATGCGTCCATAACAATAGCCCATTCGTGATAAATAGAGAATTGGTATATCTCGCCACAGACAACTTCTAATTAATTGAGTAGTGAGTTGAGACTTACCAAATATTAAAATTTGCTCTACTAACGGTAACTGAATTTGGTTGATTATATCTTTATTTTTTTTGACTAATATTAGTTCTTTTTCTAAGCATAAATAACATCCCTGTTGAGAAATATATACTGTTTTCATTTTGATACCTTCGAGTGACTTTTAGTGGTATATTTTGCCTGTACTTATTGCCGATCGCTTCTATCTAAATAATTAGGATCATTTTGTCTGGTTATTCCCCCCTGAAATTGTCCATCTAAAGGGCGATCTAAATATCGTGGATCTTGAGATTGTTGTAACCAAAACGCAATAGCATCGAAAACCATTGTGACCAAAAAAGTAGAAATCGTCACAGCGATGGTATTAAAAATAACGGCGGCTAATCCTAAAGGTGCGATTAAAAGTAGAGAAAGGGTAATTAAACCATTAATAAAGGCGGAAGCAATATTTTTCACAAGGCTTCCTTTGAATCGATTATTCATTTTTATTTATTATTAATAACTATTATTTTTGTAAATAAATTGATTTAATCTCTTTTCGATTTCTCCTAAATGCGGTGATTTAAGTCTTTTCTTCGGTGGTTTAGCTAAATTTTGAGCGGTTTCTGTTAATTGTAATTCTAAAATAATTCTCTCTAATTGTTGAGTATCAATGGGAATTTCATTATTGACGGTGATT
Source organism: Cyanobacterium aponinum PCC 10605 (assembly GCF_000317675.1). NCBI lineage: Bacteria > Bacillati > Cyanobacteriota > Cyanophyceae > Chroococcales > Geminocystaceae > Cyanobacterium > Cyanobacterium aponinum. The sequence goes on along the minus strand of NC_019777.1, from coordinate 39,072 downwards.
GTTTCGGAAATAGGAGCTTTTTTCTCTTTATCCTCATTAATGATTTCCGCTTCTATCTTCACAGGTGGATTTTCTGGTGGAGGAACATTAGTAACATTCGTATTATTAATAGTGTTGTTGTCAGAGTTAATTTTCGTATAATTAGCGGAGAATTGAGAAGGATTAGGGGAAGGAGTGGTTTCTGGGGTGGGTTGAGAAGGGATTATTTCTCCTTCCTGATATTGATTAACTAAGGCTTGAATTGTCGGTAAATCAATTTTGCCATTCTTTTTCATTTCCTTCTGGTAAAGGGTGATTAATATTTCCTGTTCCCATGTCGTTAGGTTCATATTCATAGTGGTAGCTGTTTTCTAAAGATTGAATGGTTGGATCTAGTTCGGAGATAATATGGGTGTCGTTGGCTTGGGCTATCATTAAAGCCTGTCTCATTTCTTGAAAGTAGTCATCAATAATGATTTGTAATTGGGGATCGTACGAGTTTTGCACATCTTTACTGAGGGCGTGGGTTAATGCCATCACGCAGGAGGCTATACTGGTAATAGCTGATAAGATAAAGATGAAGTAAGAAAGACCTAATTCTGTCCATTTTCCCTTAGATAGTTTATTAAATACTTCGGTAGTGGCTAACCCCACAAGGATTGTTCCCGACTTGATCTCTCGTTGATTTGTAAAATGTTCGTTAAAGACTTGGAGGGCAAATTTTTCTAAAAAGACTAAATCTGATCCTGTTTGACTACGTTCGGTTAGGAGGTTTTGATAAGATAAAATCGCAGTTTCTAATTCTTGATTTTTTTCGTTTTCTAAACGGGTAACTTGACGACAAACGGGTAATTTTTCAAAGGGTAAATTGTTCCAGTTAGTATCTTTTTGGGCAAAAGCACCGTATAAACTCACATATAAAGCATCTCGGTTAGGATGCCTAGGGGGAAGGGTATTAAATTGAGTTGTGCCGACATCGCATCTTTCTTTAACATTAAGGTAGATGGGGTTTTCTGATTGTTGTAGGTAGGTAATTTGATTTTCTTTATCGGTTAAATAATTATTGGCGATTTTAGTTGCATAGATGCGGTTCAATTCAGAGCGGTTATTCATCATTTCTACACCGATACCAGTAGCCCCTGTTTGTATGACGTTTAAGCCTACTAAAGCCAGTAAACCACCCCATAATGACCAACTACGATTACCTTTGCGACATTTCGCCACACTTGCACCAAAGGTGTTACCAATGCCTAAAACCGCTCCTGTGGCTAATATCGCTCCCATTCCTCCAACAATAGGTAAAAATGTAGTTTCCACTAAAAAGAAAAAGAGGGGAAAGTTAGAGATGCCATTAATCCAGTTAGCAATGGTGATGGAACTAGCGGTGAGGTGCGATCGAGATTCCACATTATCGGTTACATATACTTTACCATGTAAATCATTAGGATTAACAATAATTAAATTAAGGAAACAACGGAGAAATTTTTTATCATTATTATCAAGAGTATTGTCTTGGTTAGGATCGTATTTACCTTGGGCGATTAGTTTAGCCTTTGCCACCAAATCAGGGCGAGTGGAGATAAGCCAAGTAATATCAGAGCGAACCTTATCAAAATTATCGGATAGATTCATAGATAATCAATACAATATGAAGGGATATGATTTGTAGATTTGTAGATGCTTACTGCAAAGGGGTTTACTGGTGTTGGGTTACGCTATCGCACTTCCCAACCTACGAAAGCGATTTTAGAATGATTGATTTCTTGGTATTAATTTTCTAAGTTTGCCTCAACAGTCACTATTGTTACCCATTCCTAAACAAATAACTCTCATAAGCTAATATTCATTAAAAGATTTTTTTTTCTCAAAACTTCTTATTTATAAATCTTTTATCAGATATGAACTAAAATGATTAATATTAAATTTTTCAAAATTCTATGGCAAAAAAACCAACTCTACATCCCCATAGCGATTTAAAATCCTTTCAACGATTAATGTTATTAATCCTCACTATCATTAATCATCCCAACCTCGGCACAGAAGAAGACTCCAACACCAACGTTATCCATCAACTGCAAGAAAAAATCATCTCCATTGCCCAACAATATCATATTGACATTCCTCCTCCAGCCATTGCCACTCTCAGAAAAGATTTAGAAACTCTCCGAGAATACAATATTTTAGAAAGAAGAATGTATCGTTGGGGTTACTATTTCGGTACTGGCGTTATGACTAAACCCGAATTTAAAACCGCTTTTGATGCTTTAGAGTCTATGGCAAATTATCAAGGAGATGCCACAGCCAAAAAAATTTATCAACAATTAGAAAAAAGAATTAGAGGATTAGAGTTAAAGACAAAGGATGATTTTTTCTATCCCATCAAAAGAAATTATAACCGAGCCGTTAACTATACAGATCCTAAAGAAATGATTTTAAAGGGAAATAATCAAAAGACTTTATATCATCATATACCATCTTTAGAAGAAGCAATTATTAAAGGACAGACTATCGAAATTAGTCGCAAAAAAGATTTTTATAATCAAGGAAATATCGGCATAGAAATCGTCATTCCTATACAGTTAATTTATTACAATATTGCTTGGTATTTAGTATATGAAAACTGTGCTAATGGTCATTTAATTATAGGAAGATTAAACCGTTTTAGTGATTATTTTCAATTATTATCCCCGGCGGGTAGAAATATTCAAGCTCAAAAAGAATGTCTGAAAAATGTTGAACAGTTATTAACTAATGGTTGGGGATTAAACTTAGGTAATTTAGAGGAACAACAATTAGAATTAAAAGGAAAACTGACACTGGAAAAAATTAAAGTCAGGTTTTATCCTCCTATTTCTAATTTTATTTTGGAAGGAGATTTAAGACACTCTAAACAAAGAATAAAAGTTACTAAAGATAACTATAATAATCAAATTTTATTTCTCGATTATTTTATAAGTCTTCCTCCCCGTTCTCTTAATGAATTTTTATTTTGGTTACAGAGTTATGGTAGTTGTGTCGAAGTTATTTACCCTGAAGATTTACGGGATAGACATAAAGAAGGTGCGATCGCACTCTCCCAACGCTACCAAAAACTAGACAAAACATCGTAGTTTCCCCCATTAAGGGAGAGATAATTACATAGCGTGTTATCGTTATAATCCCAAGTTTCCATTCAATTAGTTTCTCCCATTAAGGGAGAGTGCGTTAACGAAAAAGCTTCGTCTAAAACCATCGAAGCCTTGTTTCCATTCAATTAGTTTCTCCCATTAAGGGAGAGTTCTTTTTTATGTACTTTATTTAGTTCATAGATATGAACGGTTTCCATTCAATTAGTTTCTCCCATTAAGGGAGAGCTTAAATAATAATAAACTGATGATCATCTCTCAATAAAGTTTCCATTCAATTAGTTTCTCCCATTAAGGGAGAGCCTTTCATTGTTAAACAAAACAACGATACCAATATTGAGTTTCCATTCAATTAGTTTCTCCCATTAAGGGAGAGGGCAGGTAGTACAGGTGCTCATGCTTGGATTTGTTTCTGGGTACGTTTCCATTCAATTAGTTTCTCCCATTAAGGGAGAGTGATTATGTAGTAACTGTTAGCTACGATGAAATAAAGTTTCCATTCAATTAGTTTCTCCCATTAAGGGAGAGCCGAGGACGAATATACTCGAACTGAAAAGATTTATTTGTTTCCATTCAATTAGTTTCTCCCATTAAGGGAGAGGTTAATGGCACGAACACAGTAAATCCCTTAACTTCTTTTTCAACCTGTTTCCATTCAATTAGTTTCTCCCATTAAGGGAGAGCCTGAAAAATATTCCGACTTAGCAGATGACGCTGCCATGTGCGTTTCCATTCAATTAGTTTCTCCCATTAAGGGAGAGAATAGACCGTTCTCTCCAGTGACGGCAACGTTAGCCATGTGTTTCCATTCAATTAGTTTCTCCCATTAAGGGAGAGTCTTATTCTCGAGGAGATGGCAACTCAGGAGGACGACCTGTTTCCATTCAATTAGTTTCTCCCATTAAGGGAGAGGTAGTGTTGCTGGAGATTATGAAACCGCATTATCTTTAGTTTCCATTCAATTAGTTTCTCCCATTAAGGGAGAGTTTTTCTTTTTCTTGGCAAGCTATCCTCAACTCGTCTAAGGTTTCCATTCAATTAGTTTCTCCCATTAAGGGAGAGTCTAGTTCCCACGAGACTGTACAGCTTTATATGACTGCGTTTCCATTCAATTAGTTTCTCCCATTAAGGGAGAGTGGTTAATAATTCAGCCTCCTCGAAAGAGGAGCTATGGGTTTCCATTCAATTAGTTTCTCCCATTAAGGGAGAGCGGTAAATCTGCTATTGTTAATTCTACTATTACTTCTAAAGTTTCCATTCAATTAGTTTCTCCCATTAAGGGAGAGAAATCTATGCGTCCAGATGAATTGTATCACCTAGATCTAAGTTTCCATTCAATTAGTTTCTCCCATTAAGGGAGAGATTGGTTACATGCTAATTGCCCAGAGACTGTTGGATTGTTTCCATTCAATTAGTTTCTCCCATTAAGGGAGAGAACTGGGCTGATTTAACTCAAGAAGAAAAGGGTATGAAGGTTTCCATTCAATTAGTTTCTCCCATTAAGGGAGAGATTAATGCTGATGTTATTAAAGGTGGGGATATACCTCGTTTCCATTCAATTAGTTTCTCCCATTAAGGGAGAGGATAAAGTAGCCGAGGCAGAGCAGAAAACTGAAGAAGAGATTGTTTCCATTCAATTAGTTTCTCCCATTAAGGGAGAGGGCTGCTTCTGGCGGATATCCCACTATATTCTTAAATTCAGTTTCCATTCAATTAGTTTCTCCCATTAAGGGAGAGCAGTTGCTACCTATCTATTCTCCAGAACTCTGTTACGATATTTGTTTCCATTCAATTAGTTTCTCCCATTAAGGGAGAGCCTGCCTCCACCTTAAAGACAACAGAGCGCAATGTTGAGTTTCCATTCAATTAGTTTCTCCCATTAAGGGAGAGAGTAAATTTAAGCCCGTACCTTCTGAATGGGCAAGTTGTTTCCATTCAATTAGTTTCTCCCATTAAGGGAGAGTTTAAACGTCAAATCAATATTGTTGATTAACTTGGAGGTTTCCATTCAATTAGTTTCTCCCATTAAGGGAGAGTCTCACCCAAGGGATGACTTTCGATGAGGACGCGGATATGGTTTCCATTCAATTAGTTTCTCCCATTAAGGGAGAGTTTAATTTGTCAACCAATTCAGGGTTTGCATCTAATTGCGTTTCCATTCAATTAGTTTCTCCCATTAAGGGAGAGCGAATGCCTTTATCATAGGTAGTAATAAAAACTTAGGTTTCCATTCAATTAGTTTCTCCCATTAAGGGAGAGATAAACTTTTCTTGCCAAGATACAAGTTGGTATGAAGTTTCCATTCAATTAGTTTCTCCCATTAAGGGAGAGCCCGGCTATAGCAGAGCTAGTTCAGCAACACCAAGCCTTCTTGTTTCCATTCAATTAGTTTCTCCCATTAAGGGAGAGCTCATTAAACTCTTCGCGAGATACTGAATTTGCTAATTGGGCTTTTAAGTTTCCATTCAATTAGTTTCTCCCATTAAGGGAGAGATGGGATAAGCTGAAGATGTCACGATTGCCTTCTAGTTTCCATTCAATTAGTTTCTCCCATTAAGGGAGAGGCAGTGATTGAGATGAACGTGTATAGTGATCGCATATCAGTTTCCATTCAATTAGTTTCTCCCATTAAGGGAGAGGATACTATCAATGCTGTTCGCCAAGGTAATGATATTCCGATGCAGGTTTCCATTCAATTAGTTTCTCCCATTAAGGGAGAGCTGTACAGCATTTAGCTAGTGATATCTTAACTAGCGTGTTTGGTTTCCATTCAATTAGTTTCTCCCATTAAGGGAGAGGAGTTTCTTTCCTTTTTATGAAGCTATAACAGGGGCTATGTTTCCATTCAATTAGTTTCTCCCATTAAGGGAGAGAGAAGTTTTTTGCTATCGAGGGTCTACGCGGTCAGGTCAGTTTCCATTCAATTAGTTTCTCCCATTAAGGGAGAGATCTTGATAAACTCCCACCAAAGTTACATTATGTGCTTGTTTCCATTCAATTAGTTTCTCCCATTAAGGGAGAGTGTTTACCGTTTAGCACTAAAGAGAACAAACCCTCTTTACGGTTTCCATTCAATTAGTTTCTCCCATTAAGGGAGAGCTAACTCAGGAAACCGCCCGTGTTGAGGCTGAAAAACTAGTTTCCATTCAATTAGTTTCTCCCATTAAGGGAGAGACTGTTTAATAATCGCAGGGAGATATAGATATATATCGTTTCCATTCAATTAGTTTCTCCCATTAAGGGAGAGCTAATTCATTGGGGGATTAGTAAAACAAAACTTAGTTTCCATTCAATTAGTTTCTCCCATTAAGGGAGAGCGCCAGTTTTAAAACGCTTATCTGATAATAATTCCAGAGGCGGTTTGCGACCGATAGCAAAATTATAATCAATTTAACCTATTTTTGTCAAAGAAAAATCTCTGAAATCCTTATCTAACAATACATCGAGGGATAAAACGAGAGAATAAGTATTTAAGTTCATTTCTGCTATCCGTCGCTATTGATTAGTTTTGCCATAATCTTTTTATTTAATACAGCAAAACAGCTTTCCTTAATAAAAGAATCAGGAAACAAGTCACTTAGAATACTCTGAATTTTATTAACCATATCATTCAACTCAGTTTCCGTAATATCGGACTCAGAGACTCCCTCAAACTGATGTACTAATTCATTGCGTTTGTCACAATAAGATTCTAAATGAAGTAAATTATCGATTAAAGATTTAGGGCAAGAAAAAGAAGGATACTGAATAATTCTTAACATCACAATTCGACTCATCTTGTCTATTTGTAGAGTTTGATTATATTGTCTATATTTCTGAACATATTTTCTCAATTCACCATGTTCATAATTATTACAAGCATTAATGACTGATTGTTTAAGATTTTGATTCCAAGATTTATTTAATAAATCAGGAGAAATAAATTTTCTCACCAAAAACTTTAATACGAACTCTTGAAAACCAAAAACTAAAATTAAAAACTGAGAATATTCTTTCGTTTTTAAATGAGCTAAAATATGATAATAAAGTTCAATTAAAATGCTCTCTTGATTTTTACTAGCTAATCTGTTGATTTCTTTGGTTAATCTTTCCTCAAAAAAAGAACGAAAATCTCGAATATATTCACTAGCATCCTTAAAATTAAAAGCAAGGCGATAAGCCCCATATTGTAAAAAATAACCAATTCCATTATCAACCAGTGAGCTATTAGATAAAGTTTTTAAAGCACCATTATAGTTATAGTTACTAACCTGTTCTTTAATTACTTTAATATCAAATTCTTGTTTTAAAATATCCACATTAGTCTTAAATACTCTTGCTTGTCCTTCTCTCATTTCACGGGGATTTCTCACCTGCCAAATATTACTTTTAGGGAGATAACCAGCACCCTGTAAAACCCCTAAAGATGCTTTCATTGTAGGAGTACCAGAAGAAGAATTTAACTCTAAAATATCATCACCTTTTTGAATTTCCTGAATTTTCTTAATTTGTGTTTTTACTTCTTCAATAACTAAAGATAAATTAACAGGATCAGTTGATAACTTTTCTTGTACTTGAATTAAGCTAAAATCTTCAGGTTTAAAAGGAGAATTTTCTAAAATATCGAGTAACCATTCTTGAGTTTCTTTTGCCCCTTTTGCCGTAGTTTCAGTATATAAAAGAATAATTTTTTTGATGGTTTTTTGTTGAGCTAATAAATATCTAACTAGAGTAACGATTGATCCTTCCTCATTAGTGTTGTGAGAAACAGGATCTTGATTTCCAACAAAAGAAAATAAAATACTAGCCATAATAATATTGAAATACTAAGATAAAATATCTACTGTGGATTGGGAGCTATTAAACCAAATAAATTGCGACTACCATTAATTCGGGCTAAATCTCGTAAAAATCTCGCTCTTAAATGGTTAGGGTGATTAACAGGGATTCCCCCCATGAAAATACAGACAACCTCCTGACAAAAAGAATTTTTAATTTCAGGATGATGCGCATTAACCCGTTTAATGCTAACCCATGAACAGTAAGCACCACCGCTTCCTGCATTGCCTCCCACATCCTGCTTTCTTTTGTAAGTAGGTTGATAAATCAAGTCCATTCCTTCTCCACGAGTATCTTCTACATAATCAAAATCACCCCATGTATTATTATCTAAAGGATCTTCTTTTGGATAAGGTACAACGTAAACAGAGCAAGTATGAGGAGAAAATACCTCCGCCTGAGAATTATTGTTAGCATTAAGACGTATTCGAGAACCCCAAATTTCCCTCACAGAATTTAGCCAATTATCATAAGTCGTTTGCCAAGTTTGCGGTTGATTAGGAAATAAACCAAAGAGTTTAGTTTTTAGTTCTTCGGTGGTTTTATCTTTAACTTTATGATGCAGAATTAAATGACAACCCCTTGCTGATTCTCTACCATTGTTCATTGTAAAGATATGTAAAGGTCTTCGCCACCCTCTACCCACACCACCAACACTGACGGCAAACTTAACAATGGGTAAAATAATTTTATTGAGAATATTTGTGGGTGCAGTTAGTTTTAAATTTCCTTTCCAGAGGTAAAAATCAGGGCTATCATCCGATTCAAGATACCATTCTTTTTTACCAAGTTTTTGTAAGTTCATTTCTAGCCGTAAACAACCCATTTGAGAGCTATTATCATTCTCAGCGTTGATAGTACCCATTAACTCCCCGATAGTTCTTTCTGCATCTTGCCTCGACATCACCCCTAATAAAAATCGTAACACCCATGATCGCAACCAACCTCGCCAATGGGAAGGGCGTAACTGTATATCTTTAACACTAGCACCACCGCAACCCTGACTATAAAGACTAAAGGTAAAAGTTTTCGTTTTATGATTAGGTTGCGATCGCAATTTGAGTTTACTATTAGCTTGAATTGCTCCATAACCAGAAGCAGTACGACTGCCCACACCATATAAACTCAGGGCTTGTTCTACCCATTTCCATACTTGGGCTACTTCTTCAGAGGTTACTTTTCCTTCAATGCCTCGAATAGCTACTTTTACTCTAATTTTATTGTTGCCATTACCGAGGGTATAAAAAGATAAAGGGGTACTTTGCCCATTATGATAAACTTGAAAATCTTGCTGTGGGTTAACAATATCGAGAGTGACTTTTGTTTCTTTTTCAGGATATGCGTCTAAAAATTCGATTTTTCCAGCGTTAATAGTATCATCCTCTTGTTTACCTAATAATCGCTCCATTTCTGACTTAATTTCGCCACCTTGTTTTGTTGCCCATGCCCTCACTAAACCTCGAATACTAGAAGCAGGAAGATAACCTCGATAGGGTAACTCACGAAAATATTGATAATTTTCTCCCACATTTCTTTTTGCTTCAGGACGTGCTATATTACGAGGACAACCATTGTTAGGTGTCCATGTGCCACAAGGTTCACTGGCAGGAATCATGGTTTCTAAGTCAGGATGAGGATGAGAACCACATTTTGCCCTCCATTGAATGGTAAAAATTCCCTGTTTAAATAAATCAGCTTTTCCTCTGTTTTGATGCTGTTTTTCTAATAATTCAATCAGTTTTGGTGCAGTATATAACATATATTTATTAATAAATTGAGAATAAGCAAATAAATTATTAAGCCGAAACTAACTCAAATCTGACAGCCATTTTTAGAGCATTAGCAATTAAACTTAACATTAAAAAAGAATCTCCCTCATAATCTCCATTTTCCAGAGAATCTATAGTTAATGGATCAGTATTAATGAGTTTAGCTAAGTCTTGATTTGAGAGATTATATAGTTTTTTTACTTTGGTTATTTCTCTAGAAACTTGGTCATCTAAACGCATTTTTTCAAGTTCTAATTGACGCTCTAAATTATCTTTATAGTAACGATTATATAAAATTTGTAAACCGTCATTTGTCATATTAGGATTATTCATGATAATTCTTGATAATAAGTATGTAATTCAGGATTTTGTTCAAATTTATTTTTGTTAGTTATAGCTTTGTCGATTTCAAGAGGAGGCACTCTTTTCTCTTTAGTTAAACCATGAGAGACAATAATAGCTTGATTTTTATAAAAGAAATATAAAATTCGGTAATTTATAACTTGAAAACCAATCCTCAACTCATAAATATTATCTCTTAATAAATCAGCTTCTGGTCTTCTTAATTCATGACCTAATTGTGACAATCTTTCTAACTTCACAAAGCATTTAGTTTGTACTTTATTGGGAAGTCTATCTAACCATTCTAATAGGGGAACTTTGCCATTTTGTTCTTGGTAGAAAATTATTTTTATTTGTGGCATTATCTACACAATATATCTCTAAAAATTTTATAAAATCTGTTGGCTAAAAAACCCTATTATTTAATCATTTTGTGTATAAGCCCTCCCCCAAAAGTTCCAGTATTGCGACAAAATTAAGGATTTTCGCCACATCATCATATATTCTGTTGAGTTATTTCTTGCCATATTTTGTACTGTTTCCATTAATTCTCTGGCTTGAGGAGGGTTTTCTGGGTTTATCAGTTGCCCTAAGAGCGATCTCCATACGGGTATTGTACGCTGTCTGACTTCCCCTTGTTGGTCATTACTTTGATTAATATAACCAACAGCAGAAAGTAAACCAAAGACTCTTAAATGGGTAGATAATCTGAGTATAGCAGTTAAGTCTTTTTCCTCTAAAGAGGGGCGATTCTTAGATTGTAAATAAATTTGAATCTGTTGATGGGCTGTTAAGCTCATTTGTTCAGGTTGTACCATAATTGTTCGAGTTGATTGAGTTAGTAATTGAGTGGAATTATTGGGTTGTGTAAATTGATTGTTAGTAGAATTACTAGATTGATTAACGGTTGATAATGTAGTAGTCGTTTTTGGTTGATTAGGAGAATGATTCAGGCGAATTGGTGGAGGTGTTAACTTTGATTGAGGATTATTTGATTTTTGGTGAGTTTTGTTTTTTTTAGCCATAATTTTATTTTTATTAACTTGTAGGGTGGGCAATGCCCACATTTGTCAATAATTTAGACTTCCCCAGAAATGGGGCTAGAAGCCCGAAATACGGTGTAAAAACGATAATTTTTGGAGAACTCTATTTAGTTTCGTAGGGGCATAATACATTATGCCCGTAGAAGACTTTAGCCCTTTCTTCTCAAAGGTTTTAAACTCCTAGAGAGGTGACAACAAACTTTTTTAAGTACATATTAACTGTTAATATTTGCAGTTTGTTTTGCTTGACTATCATCTACAGGAGAAGCAGAATTAGCTACCCAACTTTGCACCCAACCACGCCCCACATTAGCCTGTCCTCCCACTTGTATTAACCCTTGTATAATTTCCATTAATTTATCGTGATATTCGCTAGTAATTTGATGATTAGTTTTTAATTTATAACCCCATGAATAATAGAAAATTGTATCTCTGGGAATACAAACATCAGTCCAAAATACTTCGGCACTCCCTGCTTGATCACCTGAATCTTGAATTTTGTTTCTTACTTGTGTCCATAGTGAATGTTCCATTAAAATTTGAAAGTCAGCATCAGGTAAAATTAAGTGACTGTTTTCCCATGCCGTTTTGACTGAATCCCCCAGAGATGGACTCCAATCACCACTGAGTGTGATTGCACCCTTTTGAGCATCAGATAAAGTTGAGATAGGAGTAACATTAATTTGAGCATCTGCCACATGATAAGTCCCCCCAGAAGTACCCACGGCACAATTAGGCAAAGAAACGGGAGGTAAATGAGCAATTAAAGCATGATCTCGTATTAAACTATGACAACTTACCCATGTAAAAACGTCCTGATTATTATGAGACATGGTACGCATCGGAATCCATAAAATACGGGCATCACCAAACCAAACTTGATGTACTCCCATTTGTCCATTATCGTCTAACTTTCTGCCAAATAATTTCTCCGCAATAGTTTCATCAATGCTTTCTAACTCATCCCGAATATTACCTCGCAAAGTTGAACCGGGTATATAAGGGAAATTAGTATGAACTTCTCTGGCAATTTCTAAAATATTACCTAAATCTCCCTCACCACCACAATGTACAGGCGATAAGCTGTATAAATAACCCACACGAAAATCAGACATAGTAAAAATCTCCTTAATATTTAAACCAAAGTAATTGTGAATAACCCAAACTCCGCCACTTTTTAGCCACTTCTAAGCCCTTTGTCGGTGGACTTTGAGGATTTTCTGCATAGAGATATTCAGGTTGATTGAGATAGTAAACACTACCTGCTGTTGCCCCGAATACTTGCGGTGCAGGAATACTGGTATTTTTTTCTCTATCTTGAATACGACAACTAATCGGTACAGGTTTAGCAGTTGCCACACTAACTAAATTACCGATCGTTTGATTACCGTTAACCCGATGGGCTAATTTCCATTCCCAAGGCCATGCTTGACAGTAAACCTTGTTATTTTGATATTTACGCTCGAATATTCCCGTTGTTGTCAAATAAGCTAGGGATTTACTCTTATTAGCTTGATTTTCCTCAAAATTACCTTGACTTAGTTTTGTCAATTCTTGCCATTGTTGAGCTAAATCTGGACATTCTTCGATAATCACTCGATGCCCTTCACCTCCTAATTGCATAATGTTAGGAGTCGGTAATTTAAAATCTAATGCGATCGCCAAACTCCAACCTTGTTTAAGTCTAATGGCATTTTCCACAAAATAACCATCACTTTCTTTTACTTGCCCTGTTTGAGAATTAATAGCATTATGGGATCTAGTTTCTGAGAAATAAGGCTCAGATTCTACAGGATTTTCTAGCTCTAATTCTACTTTATTATGATGTTCATTAACTGCTTTTGTCAATAAATTTTTTAATTGATTAAAACTTATATATTTGCCTGTTTTTTCTTCACTTTTACTGGTTTTTGGCTCTCGCTCTTTAAGTTGTTTTAATAGTAAAGGTGCAGGTTGTAATCTATCCCATAATATTTTTTGTAAAGGATAATCACTTTCTAACCAAGGTAAAGGATATAAGAGATTTTTTCCCACATAATTTAAGGGGCGAGGAAAATATAATTGATCTCCATAAGTGAGAAAAGAACCTATTAAATTAAAATTGGTTTTTTTCCCTAATAATCCTCGAATTGCACCCGCTAAAGTATGTCCATTAGGAGGAAAAACACTTGCCGCCCAAGCTCTTTCACCAGGACTAAAAGGTTTTCCATCTCTTAATAATAAAACATCAATAGGTGTTAATTTGTACCAAAACATGATTGATTAATGAGTAATAAATAATTTAAAGCGTAGATATTTAATACAAAACAAAACTTGGTAGATTATTTTGTACTTAAATCACCAGTTTTTATTTTTCTGCTCCTAATAATAAAAGCCCCTAATCTCAACCAATTACTAATTTCTTGATTTAAAAATTCAGGTTGATTTGTTACCCACATTCTTTGTATAAATTCCGTTAATTGTTTTTTAAATTTTCTTAATTTTTCCTCCTTTAAATTTGTTCTTCTTTCACTAAAAGCCTTCACCCAAGGCATAATTGCATTGTATTCAGGTATCGGAAATTGTTTTATATATTCTCCAGCTACCTCAAAAAGACTGCTAGTTAAATCTAATTCGGAATTAATGAGTGTTTGCCATGTTGGAAATACATCAAATTTAGCTGTAGCCGTTAAAATATTACCGTTACCATAGATAACTCTTACTTGAACTGCATCTTTGGCTATTTTTGCTCCATTTTCTTGATATTCGTGTTCTTTTGCTTTTTCTTCCGCTTCCCATAAATTCTCAAGGGCGATCGCAAGGGGTACAGAATGATGAGAGATCGTAATACCAAAACTAATACTAGCAGAACTACCCATGGTAAACAAGGGGCGAGAAGATAGAGATTCGGATTGATTATTACCACATTGCCAGTAATCACCCTTACTGATAAACTCCTTTTGCGGATCATCTGCACCCTTGAAACATTGACGTAAATCCCATAACCAGTTATCCCATTCCCATAAATTGGTATAGGCTAAAACATCGTCACCACCACCATAAATTAATCTTCCTGCGTATCTTGATTCCGTTAAATAAGGAACAAGTTGATTAGAAAAATCGAGTAAGGCACGGCTTAAAGCACTATGAGTAGCTGGACCCATTCTTTTTGGCACTTCTAGGAATTTTTTGAGAGAAGAACGATATTTTTCGGGCATTTGTTCTATTTTAGTTTTCAATGCTTCGGGAATATAATCAGCATAGGGCTTTAATTTTGTTCCTTTTAGCCATTCTCCCATGCCGTCTCCATCTCCTGCGGCTAAAATATACCAATCAGTAGGATTTTCCCCCGTAGGATAAAATTTGGCTATTTCTGTTCTTAATTTGCTTAATTCTTCTTGTTTTTGTTGTTTTACTGTTTCTATATCTTCTGAGGTAGAGTTAAAATCATCCATTAACCAACCTGCATTTAACAAACGAGGATTTTGCCAATCAGGGTGATGTTTCGCTATCCAAGGAATACCCCAAGGGAGATTGGCGGGGGCATCTTTACCTTTATTTACCCACGGAAATTTAGTGCTTATATTCTTACAAGCCTGATGATAATAATTAATCGCCTCTATATCGCCTTGTTTGGCTAAATTGCGTAAATAACCTGCTACACCTGAGCTTAAGTCAGGATAAAGCACAGATACTTTGGTTTGCTCTGATTGACTAGCTATACCTAATTGTGACAATAAAATCTGATGTAATCCCCGTTTCAAAACCTCCGTTGCATTTAATTCTTCAATGCCATCGAATAAGCCAAGATTATTTGCCCAAAATTGAGCGGTTTCCCCCTCTGTTATCCATTCAGGTTTAGATTCGTCTATGATGGGATGCACCACTGAACCTAAACCTGATATGGTTGATCTAGGTCCAAAAGCTGTAGGTATTCGCCAATTACGGGCATTTTTCACCGCATTTAAACTATAACGTAATTGGTCAAATGTACTAGCCCACCATGAACCTACATTTAAGTTAGGTTGTTTATAACGAAATGTTTTATTACTATCGGATTCAGTTTCGTCTTGATTGAGGTTAAAAATTGCCGCTAAAAAATCTCGTTCGGAATCTGAAAATAAATATGGTTGAGGATTAGCATAGTCATTTTGTTGGTTTATCCACTTATCATATTCTCTATCTTCTGGTGATTTTTCTTGCTCGCCTTTTTTCGGGCGAGGTGACATACTCAATTCTTCTATATTCGGGCTTCCTAATGGTAAAGATACCCAATAATGTTGCCATTGAGCTTTAAGCCAATTATCATAAGTGTGCAGATTAATATTTTCCCATTTTTTACCTTCGTGTCTATTTTGAATAAACTCCAGAACTTCTTTTCCTATATTCTGCCATTCTTGTTTTAATGTGTTGTTTGCATATTCCATCGCTGATCGCACTGGATTATCTTTTATAGTTTCTTCATCTTTTCCATTGTTGGGTAAAATCATCACCAAAACGTTAGGAAAACCTGCGGTTAACAAAGATTCTGTGGACGGTTGTTTAATCCACTCCTTCAAATCTGGATATTTTTGTAATAGCCAATGATCTATTAAGGGTTGTTGATAAAGACAAGGATATAATAATGTGTCTGCTCCATATTTAGATGCGATTGCCCATGCAACTTTAGCTGATAGATAATGTAATAACCATGAACCTGCCCAAAAGTCTCGCATCTTACGACTAGCTTTAATTAATTCTTGTACAGGAGTAAAACTAAAAGTAGTTAAATAAGGACGAGAACGTTGTTTAAAATGTTCTCCTTTCCGAGGATATTGGCTATCATCAGTATAATAACCTGCTAATCCTCCTGCGATCGCCGAAGTAATGCTAGTATGACTCCACAAAGAAGCATCAGGTAAACGAGTTTCGGCAGGTAACAGATTAGTATTTTGATTTTGTTGAGCGATAACTTCAGGGTAACAACGCCATAGCCACCAATGGACCTTTTCCGCATCTTCCCAATTTAAAATCGGTTGTAAGGCTTCAACTTCAATATTTTCTAAAAACTCTTTTCTTTTGCCATTATTTAACTGAGAATGCCAATTATCAACAATAATTTGTTGCGGTTTTCCTGATAATAAGTGATGAACATTTAAACCCTCTTCCCTGTAAGTTATACTACTATGTTCAGGAGGTAATCTACCGATGGTAGTGCGATCACTTGCTGAGGCAATTAAATCACATAAATTAATTCTTTTTAACCATTCTCGATGGAAGTTTTCTTGGGAGGATGAATCTTTAGGAGAGTGCCAACCTTCCATACATTTTAATAAATCCCATCTACCTTCTCTGCTTAAATCCCTACTTGAAGATAATGCTTTTAAAATAGGATCATGAAGTAGTCCCCAAATTTTGGATTGCCAATATGGTCGTGCCATTATGGTTTTTTCCTTTTTTCTTTAATATTTTTATAGTTTAGCTAACTAACTCAAGCCCTATACATCAGATAAAGATATTGACAGCTTTTATAGTTAAACGCTTTAAAATTCAATTATAAAGACTATTTCGGACTACTGATTACTTATATAATAAATATTATTTGTTTGTAACTTTTCTTTATATTTTTTTTTGATTATTAATTTAATTATGTTATGTCACTTTTTAATCGGTGTTCCTGCTTCTGGTAAATCAACATTTGCTCAACTTTTAGCCAAAACTGGTAATTATCAAATTATCTCTACTGATACTATTCGTCAACAACTATATGGAGACGAAGTTATACAGGGTAATTGGTTAAAAATTGAAGATGAAGTTATTAATCAAATGAAAGAAGCGATTGCACTCAAGCAAGGGATTATTTACGATGCAACCAATGCTCAAAGGGCATGGAGAATGGACTTATTATCGAAAATACAGAAGCAAATCGGTAAAATTGATTGGTTGGGATGGTATCTTAATTTAGATCTCAAAATTGCTCAAACATGGAATAGTCAGCGAGAACGTACCGTGCCTGATAATATAATAGAGAGGATGAGTGATTCATTACAACAATTTCCACCTCATGTAGCCGAAGGTTTTATTAATATTGTAGAAATTAAACAACCCCAACAGTGCAATTTATCGTTTATTGAAGAAAAATTAAATGGTTTAGAACGTTGTATAATTAACAGAAATAATCGTACAAAAATAGAGAATATTATCCTCCATCGTTATTCTAAATTATTAGATTTTGACAGGTTAATGCACCTAATATCTTTGTTAATTGCTTATCCTGAGTTGGGTAATTTACAATATGCCTATCCCGATATTTTAGAGCAAATATTTGGTAATCCTGTTACCTTTGATGATTCTCTTAGTGAAATTAGTGCTGTTATGGCAAAATTAAAAGGTAATATTTATGCTGACAAATTAGCTATTGAAAAAGATTTACAATTTCTTATTAATTATGGATTAATCAAACATAATATTACAGAACCTAAATATGAATCATCATTGACAGAAATTAACGATAATTTAGATGATATTATTACTCATTATGCGTCCGATAAATACACTTTTGAGAGAATTTTAAACACGATTAAGACTATTGCTGACTATCCTTTTCTACCTAATGTTAAAGCTGACTTTCTCAATCAATTATGTCCTAATGAGCAAAGTGTCAAAGATAGTAGCAAATCTAATCTTTCTGGACATTTGACTAATTTAACCTATAAGTTGATGAAGCTGGAAAAATGTCCTGATAAACACTTAAAAGCAAGACGAGATTTACTTAGAAAAGATATTCAATTTATTCTCAAACCTTATCAAATTTTACCTAAGACTATGCGTAATGGTTACTTCCTCGGCACTGGAATCCTTTCTGAAAGAGAACTAATTGAGACATTTCGTCTACTGCAAACTCAAGCTAAAAATATTGATGATCCCCTCGCTTTAAATCTATATAATCGATTTAAAGATAAGATGAAATGGGCTAATTTTTATGATCATTATACTTATCCTGTAAGGGTGATCGCTAATCGTTCAATGATTGATATAAAATCCTTAGACTCGAAAACATTAAGTAATCAAACCCAGAGAATACAGGAAATTATTGAACAGGGGAAATTAGTAACGCTGAATAAATTTGCTAATCGTGGAAGCTATGAAGGGGAAGAAAAAGGAGCTTTTTGTGCGTGGTTATTACAGATAGTTTTTTATAATTTTGCATGGTATTTAGGATTTGAACAAGAGGGAGGAGAAAATCATAAATTATTTCGTTTTGAGCGGTTGGATAGACTTTATATTCAAAAGGAAACAGACAAAACCAGAACTATAACAGAACAGAAAAAGGCATTAAATAAATTAACTAAATTACTATCTGCCAGTTACGGTCTTTATTTAGGAAATGATGTTGAACAACAAAAATTATTTTTGAGTAGTGATAAACAAAAAGCACAGGAAACTGTTGAACTTTGGTTTACTGAAAAAATATTTGGTTTTATTGCAGAGGGTACAAAAAGATTCCCTACCCAACAAATGAAAATGACTAAACCCCCTCGTTCATTATCAAATAGTAATTCATCTTTATTTTCCTTAAGTAAAAGTAAAAATCCACAATACCCCTATCGTTTTCAGGTCACATTACCTATATGGTCACTAGATGAATTTGATTTTATTCGGTGGATATTAGGATTCGGTGGAGAAGTTAAAGTACATAAACCCAAAAAACTACAGGAAAAAATTATCACACTATCAAGTAATACTATAGATGTCTATCAACAACAAAAAATTGAGAGTGTACTGTAAATATTCGCACACTTAATAATTTCCATAGGATATGAGAAGCATAGGATAGATGGATGCAATTTGACTCTCAGAATTATCGATACCATAATATTAATCATCAGTATCTATTTCATAGACAACTTCCTCAATAGTAGTTTTTGTATATTTGACTGATTTGATTTTTTTGTCTTTAATATTTATATCTATATCTCCAGTCAAATTAGTTTGAACATTTTTTTTGACTAATTTACTTTTATTACTGGTGTTTACAGTCATTTCTATTTCGGTTTTTGGAGAATCTTTTTTGACTAAATTAGAAGATTTTTGTTTAGGTTTGATTGTTTTGGACGCAGAGGGGTGATCGATCGCATCCGCCTTCATATCAATAGTATAAAAGGGAGTGTTAGCATCATTACTGTTAAATTTCGTAGTCATAGGGCGGTAAGAGGAAGTATTGCGTCCACCAAAAACACTATGGCAAATAGATGTGATGATCTTAAAAAGAACCCAAAATACAAAAATTACGAATACAAAAGCTAAAACTAATTGCCAGTAAGATACAAGTAATCCTACTACAAATAATGCAATAATCAAAGATAAACATCCTGCACAGCCATTTTCATTTTGATTAGTCATAACTTATCCTTGCCCCTGTGTTGAGTTTCCTTGTTAATTAGCGGTACAGGTTAATCATTTACCTGATATTTACTAATTTAAGGGGAAAGTTATCAACTAACAACTCTCTCATGCGAACAACTAATTACTAAAAGATAAAATATAATCGACATTTAATAAAGAAAAAAATTCATCAACTTAATTTATTTTTCTAAATATTAAAAAATTTTGAGGAAGAGTTAACCTAATATGAATTTATTTTATTGTATTTTATATTTCAATTTAGCAACGTCTAAATAAAGATGTGGCAAATATTCAGTAGTTATAAATAGTTTAATTAAAGGGTTAAATTATTGAAGATGGATGTTTTACCATCAATGATTTTGATTACCCTCAAGTCCTGTGACGATACCATCTTTGTGCAAGTAATTTACTACGGGCTTCGAAAACAAACACCTTGTTAAGTCTTTTATACTGCCAATCATCATGGGGATAGTGTAAATATTTACAGCATTGGTAATGCTAAACTGAAATCAACAGCATAACCTAAAGTCTCAATTAAAACCCTGAACAACCCATGACTATTTTATATGAAGATGAATATATTATTTGTGACGATGATGCTTTAACTATTCTCTATTACTATTTTCCTTTCGGAGATAAACGTATTCCCTACAAAAAAATAAATCAGGTTAGCACACAAGAAATGACATGGTGGACTGGAAAGGCTAGAATATGGGGCGGTTCATTAAGCTATTGGCTAAATTTAGACCCTAAACGTCCATGTAAAGATAAGTTAATCATTATTGATGAAGGGGAGTTAACAAAACCCGTTATTACTCCTGATAACCCTGAACAGGTTTACCAAATTCTTCTAAGTGAAGTATATAGTTAAGTCAGGATGCTTCCAAATCTTTAGGTGAAGGTAAGGAAAAGGAAACAAGTAAATGTTCTAATCATTTTTAATAATCAATAAAATTAAAGTTAATTGCGTCTCAGTTTATGAAAATAGATAAGTGCGATCGCTGTCAGTTTTATAGTAATAGTCCACATCTAGTCTGTGCTGTCCATCCTTCTGGGGTAGATAAAGATTGTTTAGACTATCGGTTAAACCCTAGCTACATCTTTGAGGAACAATGGTGTCCAGACGGCTATGTTTATTATGATGGAGAACTAATTAAATTACCAGATAAACCAAACAAAGAGAGACAGTTATGGTTATTGAATAATCACCCTGCTTTTATATCAAATCCGCTTAATTGCACATGGTATAATCAAGAGGATGTATATTTGTTGTCGTAGATTTTGACCAATGCCTTCAAGAATCAAAATTGAACCCCATTTAAGTTTACAAGAATTAGAACAAGGGTATCGAAAAGCCAAACAAGGGATTGAAAAAATTCACTACCAAGTGATTTGGTTATTAGCACAAGGGAAACGAACCTCTTATGTTTCCCACGTTACAGGATATAGCTTAAGTTGGATTTACGAACTTGTTCGTAGTTATAATCGTTCGGGTGCAAAAATGTTGGGGGATCAAAGACAACATAATCGGGGTAGAAAACCGTTATTAGACGATCAACAATTAGCTCTGCTATATCAAAGATTACAATCACCCCCCGATGATCAAGGACTTTGGAATGGTGTCAAAGTCGCAAAATGGCTCACTCAACTTCTAGATCGTACTATTTCTCCTCAAAGAGGATGGGAATATCTTAAAGGATTAGAATATCGTCTCCGATGTCCTCGTCCAAATCATCAAAATTCTAGCTGCCTTGAACAAAATGAATGGAAAAATCAACTAGCAGAAAAAAAAAAAAGATTCAACAAGAATATCCCGACGCGGACGTTCAAGTGTGGGCTGAGGATGAGCATCGTTTAGGACTCAAACCAGTATTAAGAAGAGTATGGGTAGAAAAAGGTTATCAACCGATAGCTACGGTCAATTGGGGTTTTCAATGGTTGTGGTTATATGGCTTTGTGGAACCAAATACAGGAGAGACATATTGGTGGCTACTACCATATGTAAATACTGAATTGTTTAATCGAGTCTTAAAAGATTTTGCACAGCATTATGAAATAGGTAAAAACAAAAGGGTGATTTTGGCAATGGATCAAGCTGGTTGGCATCCGATTAAAGAAACGACGGAAATACCAGAGGGAATCCACGTTATGCTGATGCCTTCTCACTCTCCAGAATTACAACCGGCAGAACGTTTGTGGCCATTAATAAATGAGGCCATCGCTAATAGGACATTTAAAAATTTAGAAGAGTTAGAAGAGGTAGTTATTAGTAGATGCAAAAAAATTATGGAAGAAAAAGAAATAGTTAAAGGAATAGCCAATTTTTATTGGTGGCCTAATTAATATCTTTTAGTGTGGCTAATTAAACGGATTTGATATAACATGATAAAAATAATAGATGAAAAGTGAAAGTGCCGACAGTAAAAAATTGTAATTAGCTATGTTTTTCAGTAAATCCCATTAAATTATGATTAATCTGATGTTCTTGAATAAGCTCAATTAATTGTTTGTACCAAGAATTATTAGGACTAACAAAATTCAACAAATAATTTAACATTACTAAAGTATTATATAAACGACGTTTCTCATTTTGATTCATTTTTTCAGCTAAATATGTTGGGTTTTTAGGAATAGTTAAAGTGACAGTAAACTTTCTATTCCATAGTCTGCTATGATGCGCACAAATATTTCTCACTTCTGTTAAATGTCTTAAAAAACTAGCTAAAATTTCATGGTCTAAATTATATTGATTAGCTATCTTTTTTCTAGTTGCCATTGGTTTTAAATTAGTAAACCAACGGGAGAATAACCCTAATGACATTACCTCTGAGACTGCCCAAATTGGTGGTAAATCTGGTTGAGTATATTTATTTTTATAATGCTCAATAAATACCTCTTTAGAGCGTTTAACCTCATTTTCCAATGATTGAAGATTACTTACCCAATAACTTTCTTTACGAGCTAACGTAGAATCTAAATAACTATGAGAACCGTGATTATGTGCCATGAAATAAGCCCACTGAGTTCGACAAGATACTTCTATTCTTTCAATGGCATCTAAAACAAGTAATCGTAATTTACGGTCAAATATATACAGATTAAGAACATCATCAAAATAAGTTCCCGATCTAAAAATATGATTTTCATGGTCTTGTTCAAAAGGTAGCCAATAAGCACCTAAACGATAATAATTGACATGAGTTAAAACATCATGAACTTTAGGATGATCTGTGATAATCATTCCTCTGGAAATTAGAAGTTCTATTTGTTCATCAATAGTTTTAGGGGATTTATTAAACAGCATTACTCAGAGTGTAGAGAAAGAGTAACCCACCTCTTTGCAGATACCGTAGTAGAGCTGTGGCGGGTTTTATTATCCCCATTATAATCTATTAGGGTAAATAGTTGGATCGCACCTAAGATGATAAAAATAATAGATGGTTTAATGGAAGTGCCGACAGTGAATGATTACACCTCAGCACTCAGGAAAATAGAGATGACAGAGTTACAGACAGAACTGTTAAGGATACAGTATTCTGCTCCTCACCACCAAATAAAACTTGAGGATTTAGCTATAGCTGTCTCAAAACCCATTGAAACGATTAATGCTGTTTACGGTAACTTAGCTCATAAAATCAAGGACTTATTAGCAGTAGAGATTATAGGAGAAGGATATTGGAAAGTATTAAGTATAGGCTATGAACAAGATAACCGCTATTATTGGCAAATGCGTAACCAAGTTGTTTATGCTCTTAGAGAATTAAACTGGTTTTAGCTTAAACAATGACTCAAAGACGTAAATTTCTCAGATTATTGGCTGTTTCTTTCATTGCGATCGCCTGTGGAAATCAATATCCTGTGGTTTCACAACAAAATTTATCAGATGATTACCTATGGTCAAAGTTACAAGAAAAAGGAAAAGTTTATGTTGTGTTGTTTCGACACGCCTTCGCACCAGGTACGGGAGATCCCCCAAACTTCAGTCTGAATGATTGCTCAACTCAACGAAATTTATCCTCTGAAGGAAAAGCCCAAGCTATCCGCATGGGAGAAGCATTTAAAAGCCGTCAAATCAATGTAACAAAGATTTTATCAAGTCAGTGGTGTCGTTGTTTAGACACAGCAAATCTAATGAATGTGGGAAAAGTACAATCGTTTCCTCCTTTAAATTCATTTTTTAGTACACCCAGTCGTTTAGAAGAACAAACAAATCAATTACGAAAATTTCTGTTAGAAGAAACTCATCAAGACGGGGTGATAGTTCTGGTTTCTCATCAGGTCAACATTACCGCAATCAGCGATATTTTTCCCCGTTCTGGTGAAGGAGTGGTGTTGCACATTGACTCAAACAATAATCAAATTAAAGTATTAGGACGAATATTTCCTTAATAAATAAATATGTACCGCTAACCATAAACAATCATTAGAAATAGTGAGGACTTGATGGGGAATCATAGCAGAAATAAAAATATAATCCCCTGCTTTCAGGTTAACAATATCATCGTTAATTCTTAGCTGTGCCTCTCCTTTAACCAAGATTACCTATTTGTCTTGTTCCTGATTATAAACCTTATTATCGGATTTGTCGCTACTAACAATTCTCTCAATGACAACGTTACGGCAGTTGAGTAGTTCAGAGAAATCCTCCCCCTCAACTAAAGAAGGAATATTGTCGAATAAATTTTCAGGGTTAATCATTGGATGTTTAGTATTTTTTATCAATAATAGTCTCAGGGAATTTAATCAGCATCGCAACCAATAAATTAAGGAAAATTAAAGATTAGGTGACGACGACCCTCAACCAAAATGACCTCAAATTAAGTAAATGCGTTGTGAGCCTCGATAGCATACTAGGCAGGACTTTTAACTATGTACATCAAGGTATATAGAAAGCAATCTGAAGACAATTTAGCTAAGGTTCGCAAACCGTTTCTAGACATCAGACAGGGTAAGTGGTTAAAATTAGTTAATTGCTACTCTTATGGGTAGTGGAATTAATGGAAACCCTTTGGTGGGAGTTAATCAAGATGACGTCATCTTCACATTGCTACTCTTATGGGTAGTGGAATTAATGGAAACCGGCATTTACTTTATTCACACGCCGCTTTGATGATATGGATTGCTACTCTTATGGGTAGTGGAATTAATGGAAACCTCTTGCCTAAACTATTCCCAGCTGTAATCATTAATGGCAATTGCTACTCTTATGGGTAGTGGAATTAATGGAAACCTTGGTACAAGGAACTGTATCAGACTCAAACTGAAGGAATTGCTACTCTTATGGGTAGTGGAATTAATGGAAACGTTAAGCATTTATAGACATACGAGGGATCAAGATAAGTTCTTTTACCTATCGCTATCCTTCGGGGTAGTGGAAATATAGATAAAAGGTGATCGCACCATTATGAGGAAATAGGGATTGCTTTAGTTAGTAAGATGCAAAGATTGTAGAGAAAGAGCAGTAACAAAAAATCCTCGGCAATAACTGACGAGACAATTTATTGCCTACCAAACATCAATAATTTATACGACGAGAAGTAATAGAGCCAAATTAATTATATTTTTAAGTGATTACAGGAATCATAAGGGTAAACCAATTTTTGCATTCCCCTTAACTGTATTTTGACCTGTTTTCTACTGCTTAATTGCTTCAAACAAAGATTAATCATACTAACAGGACGATTGATACTATAACTGAGTTGTTTGATAGTTAATCCTAATCCTTGAGGATGTTGGTTAATTACACCCAATAACTGCTCACTCGTAGTCAAGCCACCACGAGCTTCTATAAATATTAAATTCATTTCCTCACACACAAATTTTGAATAATTATTAAGTAATTATAGTGTAAGGGTTTGATAACGAGAAAATATACTTTATTATTATTTGATATTAAAGATTCTAATTCTGTTAAGTCGAAAAGGCAGTTAACGAAGAAACAGAAATTAGGACTAGAGAAAGGCAGGATAAAACGAGAAATTAAGCAATTCCTTAATCATGAGTACGATCGAATATTAGACTATAATAGAGCCGTAAAGTGGGCGAATAAATGGCGAAATGATAAATTCCTTATCCTTGACACGGAAACAACGGGGTTGGAAAATACTGAAATAATTGAAATTGCCGTTATTAACCAAGATAAACAAATATTGATTAATACTCTAGTAAAACCTGCCTGTTTTATTCCTTATGAAGTAATCAAAATACACAGCATTACCAATGAAATGGTAGCTGATGCTCCTTGTTTTACTAATATTTATGACCGATTAAAGGAAATTCTGAGTAACCAAAATGTGTTAATTTACAACACCAGTTTTGACCATCCGATTATAAATAGTGAGTGTAGGAGAAATGAATTACCAAGAATTAACTTTAATTCCCATTGTTTGATGGAAATGTACGCTATATTTATGGGGGAATATTCTGGTTACTACGATGATTATAAATGGCAACCTCTTAATGGCGGTCATAGGGCATTAGATGATTGTCTGAGAGCTTTTGAAGTATTAGAAGAAATGGCTGATTCTACTATCGATATTGTTGAATATCTTTATGATATTTTTTCTGATTCAATATTAACCAAAGAAGAAATCTGTCACTGTTACCAAGAATGACTTAATCAGAAATAAATTTTCCATCCACACTTTGA
This sequence comes from Cyanobacterium aponinum PCC 10605, assembly GCF_000317675.1. Taxonomy (NCBI): domain Bacteria; kingdom Bacillati; phylum Cyanobacteriota; class Cyanophyceae; order Chroococcales; family Geminocystaceae; genus Cyanobacterium; species Cyanobacterium aponinum. Next base: position 12,983 of record NC_019777.1, on the reverse strand, counting down.
CTGTTTATATTATAATCTAGTTAACTAGACTATTATTCAGAAATAGTCATGCTTGATATTGATAAACTAGAAAAAGCTGAACATCAGATAGAACAACTGTTAATTACCCCTGAATCCAGTTGGCGAGAAGTTGCTAAAATAGCTATTGTCGTTCGACAAAAGGAATTATTTAAACAGTCTGGACAAACATCTTTTACCGCATGGGTTCACCATATTGCCAAGAAATGTGATCGTCAACCCTCCTTAATTTGGAGATATATTAAAGCGGGGAAATACTATCTTTACACTGTAGGAAGTAAGGAAATTGAGGAAATTGATCATGCGGTAGCATCCCCCGAAGCTCTGGAAAATTTAGAGAAAGTAGAACGAAATGCACCAGCTCCTGTCTATGAGAAACTCAAACAACAAGTTTTAGAAGGTAATATCACTGTTAAAGAAACAAGGGCGATTGAACAACAGTACAGACCTCTCAATGCTAAAACTAATAGGGGAAGACCGACAAAAGGAAACGAAGGCAAATATGAACATTTAGGATTAATCGGCGAAAAAACCATTGATAATGAGACAAAGCAAATATCAACACAACAAATAGCCCCTAGTATCGTTCGCTCTTTAAAAATAAATCTAGTTGACTGGACTAAAAAATGTAGTCAAATGCGTTATCCCCCAAAACATTATCAAGACCATACAGAAGTAAGAATAAACTTTGAGGGGAAAAGATTAAGGATAGATTTTATGACGGTAATCCGATGGAGTTATAAGCGTCCGAAAGATGTTTTTATTGTTGAAATAAAGTCTAGTCAGCAAGATTTTATTTCAGATCATAAATGGCATAAATATCTTAATTTCTGTCACTACTTCTGTTTTGCCATTCCATCTCAGAATCTGAGTTTGATCAAAATGATAGAAGAAACAACAAATAGCGAAGTGGGCATATTACTGATTGATTTGATGGCAGAAGTTAATGAACACCTCAGCTATCCTGTCGAAATATATCGTTATCCAAAAAAACTAACCCCATCATCAGTCAGTTTCATTTATGAGACTTTATATGAAAGAGTATTGAATTGGTCTGGCTCTGATGAACAAGATATTTGCATAAACGACGAAAATGACACTGATAGTTAATTAGAACCAATTATTGTGTAAACAATGGACAAATTAATTACTAATATAGCTAGTCTCGGAGTATCTGGGTTAATTCTCTTATTTCTAATGTTCTTTTCTGGTTATACGGGAGCGGCGGCGATTACTACTGCTTTAGCTACTTTAGGTGGTCCACTAGGAATGTTAGGAGGTATAGGAGTATTGTTGCTATTAACAAAAATATCTGAAGGAATAGCAGAATATGGGTTTGAGAATATAGCAAAGGGAGTGGTGACAGAAATGAGGAATAAAGGGAAAACAAAATTAGAGATAGTTTTGGAAATTGAGCAGTTCCCTCTTATTTCTGTGGAGTTAAAACAAAAGTTAATCAAATTTGCCAAAGAATATTTCTAAATTCTGCATAAATCAGAAAAATGACACTGATATATAAGTAAGAACTTAAAAGATAATTTATGACTGGATAAATTCCTGATACCTTCATTTATAACGAAGATAAATTCGAGTTAGTCTATCTAAAAGGTGGAGACTTAATTATTCCCCAAGATTATGGCATGAATCCTCAAATGCTCCATACCGCTTGTTATCGAGGTTTTTATTCTACTTACGAAATTAAAGACAATCAATTATTATTACAAGAAATGGTAGTGGGGGAAATAAAAGGACAATATCCTGAGATTAATGGAGTAGAACCTAAACAACAAGATTATGGAGTTTATTATGAAAACCTTCGTTTACTTACTGATTTTACGGGAGTAATCAGGATTGCTAAAGAACTAATTGATACTCTCTATATTCACATGGGTTATCAAAAGGGAACAGCATATAACACATTATTAGAATTAAAATTTCAACATGGAAATTTAATTGATATTAGAGACTTATCAAAACAAAATACAAGAAAAAGAGGAGCGTTTAAGAAAAGTATAGAAAAGACTTCTCCTTTAAATATTATTGATAATAGTTTTGACCTCACTTTTGATGACTTGCTTGAAGAAAATTAATAGAAATTATTATTTTTTTTCTCACCAATAGAACTGTAAATATTTACAGCCTTCTCCCTTTCCTAGTACTGATAAATTAAATTGTCTGATGAAGCTAGATAAAATTAACTTTCAGACAGTTCAGATAATTGTTATTCTAATTGGTGGCGTATTGGTCGCTTCTCCATTTATTGCCAGAATCATAGAGCGATCGCATTATCAAGTATTAGGGACAGAGATAGTGAGTTATATTGATGGGATTAGGGAGAAAGGGGGAAACTGTACGGTAATAGAGAGGAGGAAATTAGTTCTGATTGTGGGGATAGAATGATCTTACCAAACCATATCAGGACTGGTTATTATGATGGTCAATGCCGTACTTTTGAATATGAATAAAAAATATTTAATTATAATTATCACTTTTTTTATATCTTTCATTCCTAATTTTATTGTTTTAGCCAATAATCAAAATCAGGAAATTATACAAGAAGTATATAAAAATAGAAAGAAAATTAATTTATGTCCAGATGCCCTTGTTTGGGATTATGCACAAACAGTATCAGAAGTTATTAAATTCAATCAACAGGAATATATTGTTATTTTTTATTGTTTTTTAGCTGCCTATCAGACTAATTTTTCTTTTGTTAAGTATGTCAAAACCAATTCAGGTAATCAAATAGAGCTCTTAAAATTAGACGGGTTTCAAGAAAATGAATTAGGTAAATTAGAAAGAACTAATGTTGATAATTTCGCCGGATTCATTTATCGTGACGAGAAAAACCCCTCGATTCTTAAAATCCATACTATTTCTGGATGTGCAAAAAATATAGGAGCATTAGCTACCTATAAAATCAATGGTTCAAATTTTACATTATTAGAATATCGAGCAAAAACTGATTGTACCGATGTTTTCGTTGAACCTGAAAATTATCCTCTTATTTATCGAGCGAAATAAATTCCTAAGAAAAAAACTTTTAATCTTCTAACAATAAATTAATCTTTTCCAATAGTTTCTCTACCTTCTCCCACTTCTTCGGTTCTGTTTCCCATAATTTCTTTTTCTTCATCTGTTTTACCGTTATATCTATTTTTATCGAAGGGGTATCTTTTGTTTCTCTTTTATTTAATTCTTTTATCCTTGCCTTTATCTGTCTGACCGATAAATTAAGCTCGATTGCATCTTTCAATAACTTTTCCCGTTGTTGTTCATCTTTTATTTTACTAAGTGCGATCGCTTTTGTATAAGCTATTTTCCCTTGTCTGAGAACCGATAAAATATCTGATGGTAATTTCAGTAAAGGTAATCTCGTTTCCACAAAAGACTTAGCCGTAATTCCTACCGTTTGAAAGACCGTCTCCACTATTTCTGAGTTAGGTGAAACGTTTCGCTTAAATTCTTCCTTCCCTTCATTTCTTAAACGATAAAGCAAAGAGATTACTTCTTGCACATCTTGATTTAATTTTCCTGAAAGTAACTTTAAAATAGCTTCTGTTTCTTCAATGGGATTAAGATTTTCTCGTTGTAAATTCTCTAAAATGGCGATTTCTAGGGCTTCATCATCAGTCAAATTAAGAATAATTACAGGTACTTCCGTTAAAGATAAAAGTTGAACTGCTCGATAACGTCTTCCTCCTGCCACCACTTCATATTTACCTTCGCCAGCGGGACGCACTAATAAAGGTTCTAAGATACCATGAACTTTGATACTTTCTGCTAATTGAGAGATACTTTCCGAATCAAAATATTGCCGGGGTTGATATTCGGGTAATATTAATACATCAATTGCCATAGTCTTAGGTCTTTGAGAAGATTGTAAATCTTGATTATCCCCCCCAAATAAAGCATCGATACGATTATTTAAACTGGTTTTTAACGGTGTTTTCTTACTAGCCATTGATAATTAAGATAGGTGATAAGTTTATTAAAAAGCGAGAAAAAGATAAGTGTTTAACAGTTCAAACCATTAGGCGAAACGTTTCACCTAAGATAACCAATATTAATTGAGTTAGAAGTAAAATCTTCGATAGTGATAAAAATTCAAAACCTTTCCGAATCAAATATTCTCATATATCATTCATTTATTCAGTTGTAGTAAATGTTTAGCAATATCATTAAAAACTTTCACTGCTGGATGTTTGGGTTTATATAAAGCTAAAGGTAATCTTTCCTCAGTGCTATCTGGAAAAACAGTGGAGTCAGGAATAGGTGTAAATACAGTACCTAATTTAGTCAATTCTTCTTTCATTTGCTCATAAGTCCGAAGATGTTGAGAACGTCTTTTATCAAATTTCATCGGTACAAAACCAGCAAAATCTAAATCAGGATTAACATGACGACGAATACGAGCTACCGTATCCAATAATAACCCAGTACCAAAATAACTTTTAAATTCAGTTTCAATCGGAACTAATAAATGAGTCGCCGCCGTTAAAGCTAAAATCGATAAAATACCCAAACTAGGAGGGCAATCAATCAGAATAAAATCGTAATTAGGCAATATAGGGAAAAGAACTTGTTTTAAACGTTGCTCTCGATTTAAAGCTGATACTAATTCCATTTCCGCTAAACTAAGATTAATGTTTGTTGGAGCTAAATCCAAACCATGTATCTTATTTTTAATGTTTAGGTGAAACGTTTCGACTAGAGCATCATAAACAGTAATATCTAACTCATGGGGTTCAATACCCATAAAAGTAGTAAGAGAGGCTTGAGGATCTAAATCCAATAGTAAAACCTTCTTTTTTTTCTTGGCAAGGGCATAACCCAAATTCATGGTAAGAGTAGATTTGCCTACCCCCCCCGCTTGATTAAATAAAGCAATTACATTAGTTTTCATTTTTATCTCTATTAAAATCCATAATTAATATCAGCACCGAAAATATTATCATCATTGAGATTTAACTCAACTTCACGATGTTCATCATTGCCATTCGTGTAAGGTACAAGATAAAGATTTTTTTTACTCCTAGTAAAAGCAACATAGGTAAGATTCTCTTCCTGTTGGGTTTCTTTAGAAGTTAATTCTCGGTTAGTCGGAATATAAGGTAAAAGATTATCACCTAAGATGACTACATGATCAGATTCTGTTCCTTTTGCCCGATGAATACTACCGAATTTGATTACTCCCTCTGAAATAATAACCGAGTTTAATACATTCTCTAAATCATTGATAGTAGATGGTTCAATATAACGCCAAGTGGACATTAAACATTTGCAATAATCGGCTTTGCTACTATCCATCTGTTCTGAATAATATTCAACATAACCATTGAGAATTTGATTAATTTTACTAAAATCTGTAAAACGACTAGGTAATATTTGACGAGCTAGTTTCACTAATTCTCCAGCCAAATCTTTACCCAACAAAGAAACCTTAATTTTATCCCCAAAAGCACACTGACAAAGTACATCAAAGAAAATATAATTGAGTCGAGAAATTAATAAGATTTCTGTTCCTGTCTGATAACAACCTTTGACTAAATCTCGAACTTCTGTAATGGTTAACTGTTTAATTAGTCCATCTTCTTGTTTAAAGGCTTCTATCTGGGGATTATATTCTTTGGCTAATTTCAGATGATTAGGCGGACATCGATAACATAAAGATAAAGGATATTTATTACAATTAAAATACTTTTTAATTAAACTCATACAATCTGGTTTTGCACCGTTAAACAAATAAATACTTTGTTTTGAGTCTCCGACAAAGATATAGGTACTGCTTGATTTTCCCAATACTTTAATTAGTCTTGCCTGATTTAAGTTTAAATCTTGAGATTCATCAACAATAATCCAATCATATTTAGTAATGGGGAATAATCCCATTGTTAGAGGTAGCCACAGTTGGTCGCTAAAGTCGATCGTACTTTCATTGAGGTAACTATTGATGCCGTACTCAAGAGCTTTATTGATAGCTTCAACGGCGATGGTTTGATGTAATTCTTTCTTTTTGAGATAATCTGATATTTCAAGAGGATATTCCGCCATCAGATTCTGTAAGTCCTCGATGGACAAGAAATGTTTTGAATATTCTTTACGACAGGTATTGACTACTTGGACAAAATCATTAAATTCATCGAAAACATAAGGATAATCAGACTTTCTTCGAGCTTTTAATCTCTCAAAACCAATTACCCCGTTCTTTTTTCCTTTATATTCTGCATTTACTAACCCTTTCAACTTTAATTCGAATAAATAAGAAGGAGAAAAATAATCGATTACTTGTTCACATATTGAATAATATTTATTGGTATTTATTTTGATTTGTCGAGGGTAACTATGTCGCACTAAAATACCGTGTCCGATCGCATTTAGGGTTTTAGAGACAAATTTAGTTCCTTTTATTTTCTGGGATAGTGTTACTTCGATGTGTTTATTAAAAGCACAGACTAATCCATTGCCATTATTTCGAGACACTAATCCTTTTTTTTTCAAGAGTTTAACAATTTCTATAATCGTAGTAGTTTTACCACTACCTGCTACTGCTTCAATCAGCATATTATGACTCGGGGCGATCGACTCAAATATTTTTTGTTGATAATTACTCCATTTCATTTGTTATCATGATAGTTGCATTTTAGGTTGATAGCAAGTCAAGAAAGAACAAATTTCATCTTGATTTTTGCTATCTTATTTTATTTATTATATCATTTATTTTCTGGTTTATTCTCTTATTAAATCTTCGCAATTTTTAGAGTAATAGTGACAATTTTTATTAATATATTTATTTATTTTAATAAATAATTAAACTTTTTATTTTCATACTATTAATTTTGCTTAACGCTTCAAAATGAGTAACATTAAAATAAATAGAAATAACTCCTATTTTTTTGAGAATATTTGAATGTTAGCATCCTATTCTCCAGAAAATCTGAGAGTTGATGATAAAGTATAAATAATTGTGAGTGATTTATTTATCATTATTTTTGTCGATATTCAATTACTTTAGAAAGAGGTACTTTAATCCATTTTGTCATTCCTGATTCTTTACCAATTAGATAGCTTTTTTCTTGTCTTAAATTGACTAAAATTTGGCTTTTTGCATATTCCACCGGTACAATCGCATATAATCCCTCATATTTATCTCCACCGTCAAATCTGGGTTTTGGATTAATAGAAGATTGAGATAGATTAGTATTTTGGTGTTGATGAGATAGAGAAGAATTTTTGGTCGTTTTTGGTTTACTGTCTGACTTCAATGAGGGAGATTGAGGGGCTAAAGGCTCACTTTTTAGTTCTGATCCCTGAGTGGGTTTGTCTTGAAGAATATCAGAAGGACTAGATGGTTCATAAAATGAGTTAGAGGAAAGAATTGAATCACTATCCTCAATATTTACGGTAGTTGATAACTGAGTATGAGGATTAGGGATGATTTCTGACTTATTGTTATTTAACTCATTCTTGAGCAGTTCGGATTTTTCGGTTTTAATTTCTCTGTTTGAATAATTGTCAACATTGTCAATATTTATGGGGATAACTGACTTAACTTTATTATTTTCAGTATTTTGAGGCTGATTTTGATTGTCAACAAATTCGTCAACATTGTCAACATTAAAGGTTAAAGAATGATAGTTTGAATTGTGAGTTATAAGTTCTGAGTTTGGAGGTGATGGTTGGTAAGCATAACTATATGGTTCAGGTTTATTAGATGTTAAATTCTGAGTTACTCGCTTCTGTTCGCCTTTCTTTAAATTATGTAGGCTTTCAGTTTCTGAGTTCGAGAAGCACCATTCCATTGCCTTGCCGACTCCCCTAATTACTCCGAATCCTAAATCAATTAAGTTTTGAAAATGATGACGAATCTCCACCGTAGTTAATTTCCGAAAATAACGATCGCCCTGTTTTAAATCCCGTGCTTTTAACCAACCTTTACGCTGAGATAACATAATGATACGAGAATAAATTGGGGATAAATTCTTTTCATCGCTACCTTCATGACGAAGATAAATAGCTTTTATTTCAGAGATATAACGTTTAGCTAATTCCACTCCCATCGCTACAAACTCAGGGTCAATATAGGTAATTTCATTATTCTCATCATCTATGTGATAAAAGGCTTTATGGAGAGATTGAAGTAAAAGAGCTATTTCTCCGGCCACTCGTTTAAATTTTGCGTAAACAGTTCTCATAGCTTGATTTGGCTCGTTAATCTTATTATCTTCCATCTCATTGAAGAAATCCTCATAAATATTTACCCCTAATGGACATAAATGATATTGATAAGCAGGTAAACGTTCTAAATTCTCGTATAAGCTACATAACATTGGATAAATATCAATATTCAACTCATTATCAGGGAATTTACACTTTTTCATCGGTAAATAAGAGTAACAAAATCTTGCCCAGTATCCCGATTCATCCTGACAAGTTCCCATTTGCTGACGCAAAATATCAGGGGTAATTGCTCCTAAAATCGAATAAGTAGAACGACTATTATGGAAGCGATCTCCCCCTTTACGATTAACCTTCCAACCAGTGCCATCACGTCCTGAGAGTATTTTTTCTTGGTCTGCCCCTCGTCCGCCACGATAAGCATTATTCTGTTTAATTAAACCTGATAATTCATCATAATACATAAGAAATCCCTTATGGGGTTGCTCATTGATAATTTGAGCTAAACATTCAGAAGTTACATCGGAAACATAATATTCAATGGCGTTAGGTTTGGGAGGTTTATTATCAATGGATTTATCAGCTTTTATAGCTTCATACTCAGCTAATTGATGCTGATAAACATTTTCGGCTTTTCCTTGCATATATTGGGTAAGAGGATCAGTAAAAATTTTGATGGTAGGGGATTTAGCACAACCACTTTCACCGACAACCGCCGAGTAAAAAATAGGACGGGCATAAAATTTACTACTTTTGACCAGAGTTAATTTCGTATCTGGATTAATGATAGAAGCCACAACAGGTAATAATGCAGTTAATTGGCTAAGACTATTTGAACCAAGAATTTCTGCTATATGATTTAAAGGTTTAACCATTTCTATCGGTAAATAATCCCCTAAATCCAGATGAGTTGATTCTAGTGTCAACAACTGTTTAATTTCCTGTTTGACAATAGGGCGATCATTCTCTTTTTCAATATCTGCAATTAAATCTTGGTATAATTTTCGGATTTCATTAACAGAACGTCCAGTGGACTTTGATAATTGGAAGAATAAGACGGTGATGGTGGACTTAGAAGGAGCTATATCGATAATTTCATGTAGTTTAGCGATTAATTCAGCTTCATTCATTTGTTGACACTGTTGATGATTGTTGATGGAGGTGCTGACAGATTTGTTGACAGAGGAATTACCTACCCCAACTGAGTTTGAGGATAATGTGTTGACATTGTTGACAGATAAAGATTGATTAAATAAATCTGTATTCAGTTCTGAGTTCAAATTTCTGTAGTTTTCAATGGAACTGTAAATAGTCTTGACAATTTGGTTATCAGAAAGGCGATAACTGTGTTTTAATTCATCAATCCAGTCCTCAATATCTAAACCATTACTATGGGGTAAAGAAACGTTCCACAAGGGTGATAAAGGGAAAGCATAGAGCCATTGGGCATGAGGGAAATCTTGATAAATTCTCTCCGTATGTTCTACCCCCGGTTTATCCCTGTCTGGACAAAGCACTATTGAGGGGACGGCTGATCGCTCTCTACTCCCTTCTAACAAGTCTTGAGTATGAGAAGAACGCCATTTTTTCGAGCCACCGATATTAGTAGTAGCTGGAATACCTAACTCCCATAATTTATCGGCACAACTTTCGCCTTCCACAATGAAGATGGTTTTATTTTCGGATATTGCCTTTTGAATCTCGTGGTAACGGTATATGGGGATATGTTGACGTTTTTCTTCTTTCAGTTGATTAAATAATTCCCATTGGGCTTGGGTACATTTGCCCTTGTCATAATCTTTTTGGGATAATTTCACCCAGTATCCCTCCGTTCTGAATTTGGCTAAGTCTGGGTGTTCTAACCAGTATTCCTGCCAGATAATTTTTTGAGGATCTATCCTTACCACTCTGACTAATTTATTTCCTGTGGGATCTAAATATTCCCATGTCCTTGTGTTCGATTGTTTGGGTTGTTTTTCAGGTAAATCATGAATGGGGGCATAATAAAAATGACCATCTCGATCTGTTTTATTGGTTTGATACCAACCATCAGCCGGGGGATTATCACGATTACAGACGGAAAGGTTACCGATGGAATAACACCAGTCTGGTTTACCGCAGTGGGGACAGGGATTTTGTTTCGTTACTTCTTTAATCGGTTTCATAAATTTTTAAGTAAAGATTTAAGTTAAAGATTATTACTTATTACTTGATTACAAATACTTTTAAGTTCTGATGTCTAACTTATGACTTCGAGAAGAATTCTTATTTTTACGGATAAATAAGAGAATTTCAGAAATAGATTTATCTCGGTCAATCATGTATCTAACGAATTTAACGAGACAAGGAGGAACACGAATAGAGTTAGTTCTCCACAAATCGGTAAGCTCGTCTTTTTCTGCCCATTGATAAAACCAGGTAAACCAGTGAGGATAATCTTCGGGACAATCTAATTTTCGAGCCTGTCTTTCTTGTAAATCAACTCCACTAATTGCTGGATAAGCCTTTCCGTTCTTAAATTCAATGACTGGGGCGAGGTGTCCACTGGGGGGAATTTTTTGTTTTCCTCTCGGTATTATTCTGGGACTATCGATAAAATGAAATTTTTGTGACATAATGAAGAAGTTACCTGATTAATAAAATAAAAGGTAAAAAATAATTTTTTTTTGCTTTTTTCTTCGCCGCTTTTAGTGGCTTTTTTTATCAATATGTTAAAATACATTATATATGCACTTATCATTTTTATCAATTACTAAAGGTAATAAATTTTATTTAGATTCAATGAATTATGAAGACTCATGAATGTTTAGATATAGTGTTAACTGAATATAAAGATTTTTTTTGTGCGAGAGATCTTGCAAGAATTTCAGGAGTACCAGAAGTAACCTTGAGTTTATTTAGAAATGGGGAGAAAAATACAGGAGTGAAAATATTTGATAAAATCAGAGAGGGGCTAAAAAAACTATCACCTGAAGCCTATCAGCGTTTTATAGAATTATTAGCAGAGGCTGAACTAGAACCGCCAAAACCAGACTTAGTAAAACTTATCGCCGAAGCTCCATTTTCTGTTCAGGCGGAAGTATTGAAAACCATTGCTTCTAATGGTGTGTTTACTTTATTATCGGAATTGGCTCAAGAAAAAAGATTAATTCATTGAAGTCTTTATTTATTTCAATGTCTTTGTTATATTTTTATGTACTAAAAAGTAATAATATTGTTAACAAAGAAATATTTAATGCTTAATCAGGATATTTTAGGAACAAAAGAATTATTTGCAGAGTCAACACAGGTAGTTGTAAAAGAGGAAAAAGTCAAGATGAAATCGATTAGTAATGAAGAACAAGAAAAGGATAAAAGTCATCCAATTTTGATTATTGGATCAAATAATGTGGTTGGGAAAAATGTCTTTCTTATTAATACAGGTTCTGACCAAGAGACGATACAAGAGGCTTTGCAAATCTTTCCTCCTGAAATTTTGGATAAATTCATGTTTGGTTTAGGGACGGAGATACAGAAAAAAAGTAGTGAAATTAATTAATACTTTCTCGTTATAAAAAAATATCTTTTTCGTAAGAAAAAAGGCTTGATTAAAAACCTAAATTTTCTACGGCATTACGTCTAATCTCATCATCACGGCGATCATAACTAGCAGTAGTTATAGGAGAGGCATGACCGGCTAATTTTTGCACGGTGACAATGTCCACTCCTGCCGACAATAAATCACCGCAGAAAGTACGTCTTAAATCATGGGGACAGCAAGATTTAAGATTCGCCATTTTTGCTCGTTTTTGAAGCATACGCCAGATAGAATCAGAGTGCATTTTTCCCATTTTCAGATGTCCACCCCGATGAATACGACAGAATAGATAACCATCTTCATAACCTCGTAACTGTAGCCATTGTTTAACAAATTCCAAAGCCGATGAAGGAATATAAACATGACGAGTTTTATGTCCTTTTCCCTGACGAATAATTAATTTACCAGTATCTAACTCTAAATCTCGTAATTCCAAATTAATTAATTCCCCTCGTCGTAAACCACCACCGCGCAAAATACCGATAATTGCCCGATCACGAATATCAGTAGGACTATTGCCATCACAAGTAGCAATGATTTGCCCAATCTCCTTTTTACTTAATGCCCGTCCTTTTGGCTCTGCTGTACCAACAACTTTTTTAAAATCAACAGTTTTTTGATAAACCTCAAACTCCATCAATCCCAGTTTCTGAGTTTCTCCTAATACCCTTTTAAAGGCTGTCAACATCGAATTAATCGTAGTCGGATGATATTTATCTATTAATGCCGAACGTAAAGCCATAGTATGATGATAACGTATTTTACTCCAATCAATAGTTATACAATCACATTGTCCTTGAGAGAGAATTTTCGCTACAGTATCAAGACAATAACGAATGCTACGATAAGAATTATTCCTTAAACCAGAAAGATAAACTGCCGCCGGATGGAGAGTGAGGGGAATAGGAGCTGATAATTGTAGAGACTCAGGATTATTGGTTTGTGAGAGCATAATTTGACTCGTTCAGATAATAGTTATCACGTTCCATCTTACCCTTTTTTCTTACGAAAGTTTATTGCCAATTTTGTTCCTGTTCATCAATAAACAAAATCAGAGAACTATCTGAGTCTTCAGGGTCTATTTTTATCTCTGTCTTTATTTCAACTGGACAATACCTTCCCCAAACAAAACAAGTTATTAAACTTAATATTCTTAATTGCATAAATGAAGGATTAGACACTGATAATTCATTAGACCATTATTTTAAAT